>JBJOKN010000190.1:0-2540 GCA_046046075.1 Pseudomonadota bacterium | reverse complement strand
GTGATTGTTTACAAGCGCACTGGTGGCGATGTACCAATGAAGGCGGGTCGTGATAAGTGGATGCACGATGTTTCTGCTGGCCAGCCTAAAGTATGTGAGCCAGAGTGGGTGAGTGCAGAACATCCTTTGTTCGTTCTTTATACATCAGGTTCAACTGGCAAGCCAAAAGGCGTTCAGCACTCAACAGGTGGTTACTTATTGTGGGCGATGTTGACCATGAAGTGGACTTTTGACTTGCGTGATAGCGATGTATTCTGGTGCACAGCTGACATTGGTTGGGTTACTGGACACAGCTATATCGCTTATGGTCCTTTAGCATGCGGTGGCACACAGATCGTTTTCGAAGGTGTTCCTACTTATCCGAACGCAGGTCGTTTCTGGGAAATGATTCAGCGTCATAAAGTTTCTATTTTCTACACAGCGCCAACCGCAATTCGTTCATTGATCAAGGCTTCTGATACGGATCCTGCAGTCCATCCTAAGAAATACAACTTGAAGAGTTTGCGTATCTTGGGTTCTGTGGGTGAGCCAATCAATCCTGAAGCATGGATGTGGTACTACAAGAACATAGGTGGTGAGAAGTGTCCAATTGTGGATACATTCTGGCAAACAGAAACAGGCGGTCATATGATCACGCCACTACCGGGTGCAACACCGTTAGTTCCTGGTTCATGCACATTGCCATTGCCAGGCATCATGGCAGCGATTGTGGATGAAGCTGGTGGTGATATGCCTAATGGCCAAGGCGGTATTTTGGTTGTGAAGCGTCCATGGCCTTCAATGATTCGTAACATTTGGGGTGACCCAGAGCGCTTTAAGAAGAGCTACTTCCCAGAAGAGTTGGGTGGCACGCTTTACTTAGCTGGTGACGGCGCGATTCGTAACAAAGATACAGGTTATTTCACGATCACAGGCCGTATTGATGACGTGTTGAACGTTTCAGGTCACCGCATGGGTACGATGGAAATCGAATCATGCTTGGTTGCTAACCCATTGGTTGCTGAAGCAGCGGTGGTTGGTCGTCCAGATGATATGACTGGTGAAGCTATTGTGGCATTTGTCGTTCTCAAGGGTAAGCGCCCAACAGGCGACGAAGCGAAGAAGATTGCTTACGTGTTTTGGCAAAAGGTGAAGAAATCACTCAAGACACTTCAACACTTGAAAATCCAGCAATCTTGGAGCAACTCAAGCACGCGATTTAAGTTTCCTTGACTAGCATCATCTTGTAGTAATTAAGGCCGGTTACCTAACAGTACCGGCCTATTTTCTTTGGTCTGAGTCATAATCTGTCTATGGAGATTCGGTCTGAATCAAAAAAGATAGGTTTTTTCTACCTGCTGTTCACGGCGGGCTTTTTGCTTTTCGTTTACTTTTTGGGTTTGCTCGAAGAGAGCAGTGGTTCAGGCATATGGCTTGGCTATGTATTCTTGTTTGTCACAATCGCTATTTATGCCAGCATTGGACTAATTTCTCGAACTTCAGATATCGGTGATTACTATGTAGCTGGTCGAAAGATTCCTGCCATTTTTAATGGTATGGCAACAGCTGCCGATTGGATGAGCGCCGCGACCTTCATTGGCCTAGTGGGTATTTTATTTAGTTCTGGCTATAAAGGTCTTGCATTCATCGTTGGATGGACCGGCGGCTTTTGTTTGGTGGCGATGCTGATCGCCCCATACATCCGTAAATTTGGTTCCTATACCATCCCAGATTTCTTAGCCATACGCTATAGCCAAGGTAAAGAGGGCGGCAGTAAATCTGTCAGAGTTGTAGCAGTTGCAACCACCATTATTTGTTCATTTGTTTATTTAGTTGCCCAAATTCAAGGCGTGGGTTTGATTGTCAATCGCTTCATTGGTGTTGAATTTGGAGTGGGTGTCTTCTTTGGTCTTGCAGGTATTTTGGTTTGTTCTTTTTTGGGTGGTATGCGAGCAGTGACCTGGACTCAGGTAGCTCAGTACATTATTTTTATGATTGCCTTGCTCTTGCCATTGAGCATGATTTCATACAAAAAGCACAACTCTATTTTTCCGCAAGCCACTTACGGTCAAGTCTTACAAGAAATTGAATTTCATGAAAAAGACTTTGAGGTCACCGCTGAAGAAAAGAAGGTTCGTGATTATTACCAAAAGCAAGTGTTGTATCTGGATAAAAAGATCAATGCTTTGCCTAACTCTTTTTTTGAAGGCAAAAAAGAAGCCGAAAAAAAATTACAAGAGGCGCGTTCTAGTCAGATCTCTCTCAAAGAGTTGAAGGCCATTGAAAAGAGGTTGAGTGATTATCCAAAGGATCCGGCGAGCGCCTATGAGCTTTGGCAAATACAAAAGAAAGATGCTCAGATTAAAAGCCAAACCGCCATTCCATCCATGGACCCAAGTTCCAGCAAGGGTGTTGGCGATTCTAATTTAGATAATCTTAATTTTATCCTTCTTATTTTTTGCTTGATGTTTGGTACTGCCAGCTTGCCACATATCTTGACACGCTACTACACCACGACCAGCGTTTCAGCGACCCGCTACTCAGTCTTTTGGACATTATTA
>JBJOKN010000106.1:0-4324 GCA_046046075.1 Pseudomonadota bacterium | reverse complement strand
GCCTTCAAACCCAAAGCAGCAGCTTCGAATTCAGGCAACATGCGGCCTTCACCCAATACAAATGCAAAGTTCTCAGCTTTACCGCCAGCGAACTCAACACCTTCAATCTTGCCCACGAAGTCAACAGTGACCTGGTCACCAGTTTGAGCAGCAGTGTTTGCACCGCCATTGCCATGCTCACCTGCTTCGCCGCGCACATGGTAATGAACACGTTGCTTGCGCAAAATGTCTAAAGTCTTGTCGATTTCAGCATCGTTCACATCTGTTGTGTGACGAGTGATTTCTACTTTTGATAAATCACCAATCTTCACTTCTGGGAATACTTCGAACTTAGCGTCAAACACGATTGGATCGGCAGTCATGTCGCTCTTAGGCTCAAGACTTGGTTGACCAGCAATTTTCAAACCTTCTTTTTTGCTGATATCAAAGAATAATTTAGAAGCGTGGTCAAACTGAACTTCAAAGTCCACTTGCATACCGTATTGGGCTTCAACCATTTTCATGGGAACCTTGCCAGGACGGAAGCCTGCCATCTTCACTGTTTTTGACAGTTTTTGTAAGCGCGCAGCGCGTGCTTTTTCAGTATCAGCTTTTGGAAAGCTTAAAGTAATTTTACGGTCTAAATTGCCGAGGTTTTCAATCGTTACTGACATGCTGGGTATCCCGTTTAAGCTAATAAAATTAGGGGCTTAGAGATCAACCTCTCAAGGGTTTTTCCGCCACCACTAGTGAAACACTACAAAAGCTCACTATTCTACATGATGGGAGGTCCAATAGGACGTCTTATGATTCAGTGGTTTATGTGGTTTAAAGGGCTTTTGGCGTTAATCACCATGAAGCGGATTGGCATCCATGGTCAACCTAGCTAAACTACCGAGTTAATTGATTTAGCAGACAGAAAGAGCAGCAATATGAAGATGATTCAAGAATTCCGCGCATTTGCGGTTCGAGGCAATGTGATTGACTTGGCCGTGGGTGTGATCATTGGCGGCGCTTTTGGCAAGATCGTTGATTCCGTGGTGGGCGACGTGATCATGCCTGTGGTGGCATGGTTGATTGGCGGAAAATTAGATTTTTCTAATTTATTCATTGTTTTAGGCAAGGTTCCTGAAAATGTTCCCATGACCTTGGATGCCCTCAAAAAGGCAGGCGTGCCATTGTTTGCCTACGGTAACTTTTTGACTATCACCCTTAATTTCGTGATTTTGGCCTTCATTATTTTCCAAATGGTCAAAATCATTAATCGCATTAAACTTCAGGACGAAGCAGATACACCACCACCTCCAGTACCTGAAGATATTCAGTTACTAAGAGAAATCAGAGACAGTTTGAAAAAATAAGGATAGAAGATGATCACCACCCCATCAGGTTTGCAGTACGAAGACACAGTTGTAGGATCTGGCGCCGAAGCCACCAAAGGTCAATATGTGTCAGTTCATTACACAGGTTGGTTATACGAGAACGGCCAAGCAGGTGCAAAGTTTGATTCAAGCAAAGATCGCAATGATCCTTTTGAGTTTCCTTTGGGTGGCGGCATGGTCATCCGCGGTTGGGATGAAGGCGTGCAAGGCATGAAAGTTGGCGGCACACGTCGCTTGGTGATTCCGTCTAACTTGGGCTATGGCGCATCAGGTGCTGGTGGCGTGATTCCACCAAACGCAACTTTGTTATTTGAAGTGGAATTATTGGCTGTTTAAGCAATCTTTCAATTTCTGATTCAGTAAAAAAGCCTCGATTTGATTCGAGGCTTTTTTATTTAGATTAAAACTTTTTAGCTTTTGACAATCAATGCAACTGCTTGAACAGCAATGCCCTCGCCTCTTCCTAAGTGACCGAGTTTCTCATTGGTCTTTGCTTTGACATTGATGTGATCTGGAGTGACACCTAAATCGCTAGCGATGTTCTTCACCATCTCAGGAATGTGTGGTGCCATCTTGGGAGACTGACAAATGATCGTGGCATCGACATTGCCCACTGCATAACCTGCCGCCTGAAGCAATGACATCGTGGCTCGGAGCAAGACACGGCTATCAGCACCTTTGTACCTGTCATCGGTATCAGGAAAGTGACGACCAATATCGCCAAGCGCTGCTGCCCCTAGTAAAGCATCGGTGATGGCGTGCAGCAAAGCATCGGCATCAGAGTGACCCAGCAGACCTTTGTCATGAGGAATTTTTACGCCGCCCAAAATCAAGTCACGACCACTCACCAAAGCGTGGACATCGTAACCTTGACCAATTCGAAATGCGCTACTTGTCATTACTTATCTTTCTTTTCAGAGTGATGAGTCAAGATCTGATCCATCAATGCCCAGTCTTGTGGGTATGTGACTTTGATATTACGCCATTCTCCTGGAACTAGAAGTGGCTCACAACCAGCACGTTCCATGGCACTGGCTTCATCGGTGACTTCAAATTTGTTCTTGATTGCCGCATCCAATGCTTCGGTCAAAGCCATCAAGCGGAACATTTGAGGAGTTTGAGCCAACCACAAACCATCTCTTGGTAATGTTTTCCCAATGCATTGCGAATTTTGCGGGGAAATGAGTTTCAAAGTGTCAGCCATAGGCATGGCCAAAATGCCACCACTGACATAAACGTGTTCAGTGACTGCTTGAATCAATCGTCTGGCTGCCTCAACAGTTAAACCTGGTCTGGCTGCATCGTGCACCAAGATCCAAGCATCTTGATCAATGCCAGACTTTGCCATCGCTTTGAGTGTATTGAGAACTGTGTCAGCCCTAGTGGCACCACCCGTGACGCTCAAGTGAAAGCGTGGGTCTTGCGGCCAAGTCGCATTTGCTTGGTCTTGGGGCAGGTTTTTACTTTCTTCTGAAACACCGACCCAAAGAGATCCAATCTCAGGCATGGATAAGAAGGTATTGATGGCATGAAGTGCCATCGGCTGACCTGCCAAAGGCTCAAATTGTTTGGGTTGCTTCAAACCCATGCGACTACCAGTGCCAGCACAAGGAATCAGAACATGCAGCTGGGGCATCGATTTTGGAGGGGTTTGAGCTAAGTTCATGCCTCAATTCTATAATGTCTAGCTTATGCAGAAGTTATCGGCTGAAATATTGGCCAAATCTAGTACGGTGACATGGTCACCCCCCCTACCCGGACCAAGGGATGGGCAGCGCTTTACCTTAAGCGGTCTCCAAGGTTCTTCTGATGCTGCGGTGATTGCCCAACAGGCCTTGAGTCATCGTTCAGCCTTCTCTGTGATGGTGATCATTTGTGCCAATGCCTTGGATGCTGCACGCTTGCATGAAGAGATACCCGTCTTTGCTCCCGATCTAAAAGTCAGACTATTACCTGATTGGGAAATCTTGCCCTACGATGCTTTTTCACCTCATCAAGATTTGGTGTCTGAGCGTCTAGCGACTCTTCATGAATTATTGATTGGTCATTGCGACATTGTTTTAATGCCAGTGACCACCGCCATACAAAAATTGGGTCCCCCAAGTTTCTTGGCCGCACACACCTTCTTTTTCAAGAAGGGTGATAAGTTAGACGAGATGGCCTTGCGTTTGCAACTGCAGCAAGCAGGCTACGACCCCGTGAGCGCCGTGGTCCGTCCAGGCGAATACAGTTTGCGCGGTGGCCTGATTGATTTATTTCCGATGGGCTCTGCCTTGCCTTATCGCTTGGATTTATTCGGTGATGAGATTGATCAAATCAGATCATTCGATCCAGACACACAACGCAGTTTGTTCCCTGTTCAAGAAGTGCGCCTACTCCCTGGCCATGAGTTCCCCATGGATGAAGAATCACGCACAGCGTTTCGTGGTCGTTGGCGCGAGGTGTTTGATGGTGATCCTAGCCGCTGCAGTATTTATAAAGACATGGGCTTGGGCATCCCAAGTGCAGGCATTGAATCTTATTTACCCCTGTTCTTTGAGAGCACCGCCACTGTGTTTGATTACCTGCCTTTGGGCAAAGGTCCCGTTTGGTTAGGTATCCATGGCGAACTAGAAAGTCAGATCAAAGGTTTTTGGCAAGACACACAGCAGCGCTATAACTTTTTAAGCCATGACTCTTCACGACCAGTTTTAGATCCCAAGCAACTGTATTTACAAAATGATGAGTTGTTTGCTTTATTAAAGCCTCACGCACGCTTAATTTTGCAAAAGGAAATTTCTGGAGAAAGTGCTACAGAAAATAATGAAGTAGCTGAGCGAAGCTTTTGGTCCTTGCCAGACATTGCTGTGAATCGCAAAGATGCCGATCCAATTTCTAAGATCAAGCATTTGATTAAAAATACCGAGTCACGCGTCTTGATCAGTGCTGACAGTCCTGGTCGGCGTGAAACCATTCGTCAGCTG
>JBJOKN010000105.1:0-4361 GCA_046046075.1 Pseudomonadota bacterium | reverse complement strand
TTGTCATTGGGTATCGAAACTCTTGGTGGCGTGATGACAAAGATGATCACAAAAAATACCACCATTCCAACCAAGCATGCTCAAGTGTTCTCAACAGCAGAAGACAATCAGCCTGCGGTGACCATCAAGGTATTCCAAGGTGAGCGTGAGATGGCTTCAGCGAACAAAGTATTGGGTGAGTTTAATCTTGAAGGTATTGCTCCAGCAGCACGTGGCACACCTCAGATTGAAGTGTCTTTTGATATTGATGCCAACGGTATTTTGCACGTGGGCGCCAAAGACAAGGCAACTGGTAAAGAAAACAAAATCACCATCAAGGCCAACTCTGGTTTATCTGAAGAAGAAATCCAGCGCATGGTCAAAGATGCAGAAGAAAACGCAGAAGAAGATAAGAAGTTGCGTGAATTGGTTGATGCCAAGAATACGGCTGAAGCTTTGGTTCATTCAACAAAGAAAGCCCTTGAGGAGCATGGTGCTTCTTTAGAGGCTGGTGAAAAAGAAAAAATTGAAGCAGCCATGAAGGACTTGGAGGAGGCAGGTAAGGGCACTGACAAAGATGCCATTACTGCTAAAACTGAAGAGTTGGGCAAGGTTAGTCAGAAGTTAGGTGAAAAAGTGTATGCTGCCATGGCTGAAAAAAACCAAGCAGCCCAAGCTGGCGGTGATAATGCTAAACCTAAAGACGACAATGTCGTTGATGCAGAATTCAAGGAAGTAAACGACAAGAAGTAAGGAATAGTTTTGGCTAACAAGCGCGATTTTTATGACATTCTGGGGGTAGCTCGGAATGCCTCTGACGATGAGATCAAAAAATCTTATCGTAAGTTGGCAATGAAATACCACCCAGACCGTAATCCTGATAGCAAAGAGGCTGAGGATAAATTCAAAGAAGCCAAAGAGGCTTATGAGATGCTATCTGATCCTCAGAAGCGCGCTGCCTATGATCAATATGGTCATGCTGGTGTCGATCCCAATATGGGCGGCATGGGTGGTGGCCAAGGCTTTGGTGGCTTCTCAGATGCCTTTGGCGACATCTTCGGAGATATCTTCGGTGGTGGCGCTGCTGGTGCTCGTGGTGGCCGTGGTGGACCTCAGGTCTATCGTGGCGCCGATCTTCGCTACAGCATGGAAATCACGCTTGAAGAGGCTGCTCATGGTCACGAGACTCAGATCAGAGTCCCAAGCTGGTCCAACTGCGAACATTGTGGTGGTGAAGGTGCTGAACCTGGTACAAAGGTTGAAACATGTGGAACTTGTCATGGCGCAGGCCAAGTCAGAGTTTCTCAAGGTTTCTTCTCCATGCAACAAACTTGCCCACGATGCAATGGATCTGGCAAACACATTCCTAAGCCATGTAAAAAATGTCATGGTGCCGGTAAAACAAAATCTCAAAAAACACTTGAAGTCAAAATCCCAGCCGGTATTGACGATGGTATGAGGATTCGCTCAGCTGGTAATGGTGAGCCTGGTGTCAACGGCGGCCCAAGTGGTGATTTATACGTTGAAGTTCATATCAAAGAGCACCCAGTGTTTGAGCGTGATGGTGATGACTTGCATTGCCAAATGCCAATTTCATTCATTGATGCTGCTTTGGGTGGAGAGATCCAAGTCCCAACGCTTTCTGGTAAAGCCAGTTTTGATGTTCCAGAGGGAACTCAAAGTGGTAAGACTTTCAGATTGAGATCAAAAGGTATCAAGAGCTTGAGAACATCTTTGCCTGGTGACTTGTACATTCATGTGCAGGTAGAAACACCAGTGAAGCTCAATCAAGAGCAAAAAGATATCTTGAAGCAATTGGATGAAAGTCTGAAATCAGGCGGATCTAAACACAACCCTCAACAAAAGGGTTGGGTTGACCGAGTGAAAGACTTTTTTAATTAATTAGATTTAAAGCAGTGCTCAGGACCGGGAAATTTCCCGGTTTTGACTTCTTGGACGTAAGCTTTAAATGCAGCCTCGATAGAGTCTTGTCCACTCAAGAAGTTTTTCACAAATTTTGGGCTTCTACCTGGGAATGCACCCAACATATCGTGCATCACCAACACCTGACCAGAGCAATCAGGCCCCGCGCCAATACCAATCGTCGGAATTTGGATGGCATCAGTTACTTTTTTACCAAGTTCAGATGGAATAGCTTCTAAAACCAATAGTTGAGCACCAGCATCTTGAAGAGCCTTGGCATCATTGATCAAAGTTTGTGCTGATTCTATTGATTTGCCCTGAACTTTAAAGCCGCCCAAGGTGTGAACTGACTGAGGTAGTAAGCCCAAGTGCGCGCAAACAGGTACGCTTCTCTCAACTAAAAACTTCACGGTTTCAGAAAGCCAAGCCCCACCTTCTAGCTTGACCATGTGAGCACCAGCTCTCATTAACTGCGCTGCACTGAGCATGGCTTGTTCAGGTGTTGAATATGACCCAAAAGGCATATCGGCAACCAAGAAACTAGATTCTTGTCCTTTGGCCACACAAGCGGTGTGATAAGCCATGTGCTCAATCGTTACTGGGAGTGTGCTGGATTCGCCTTGAACAATATTGCCCAAAGAGTCACCAATCAAAATCACGTCAACACCAGCCTGATCCATGAGAGCTGCAAAGCTAGCATCGTAAGCAGTTAAAACAGCGATTTTTTCGCCTGCTTGACGCATTTCTTGAATTTTAGAAATGGTCACAAGTCCACGCTTGGTGGTTGATTCTTGTAAATAACTCATGTGTATCTTGCCCTTTAAATATGCTGAGTGGGGCAATTGCACCCTTGCATCCTATTAATTCTTTGATGCTCAACATTTGGTATGTATTTCGTTAATTTACCAAATCCTGGAAGGTCAATATCCGGAGCGATTTCTAAGAGGGGGAGAAGCACGAAAGATCGTTCAATCATTCGCGGGTGTGGGATCGTTAATCTTTCGTTTTGAATCGTTAAATCATCGTACGCTAAAACATCTAAATCAAGTGTGCGCGGAGCATTGATATAAGGACGTTCTCTACCAAAAGTATTTTCAATGTTTTGACAAATAGACAAAAGATCTTCAGGAGTTAATTCAGTCTCAAGAGAAACCACTGCATTGATAAAGTCAGGACCTTCAGCACCAACCGGCGCACTTTGGTACATGCAACTGCGCGTGAGTACGCGTAGCTCAGGATGCTGAGCTAAACAAACAATAGCGTCTTTGATGAGTTGCTTCGTATCACCAATGTTGCCACCAAGACCAATGAAGGCCAATGCCATTGGAACTCCCTTTTCAATATTGCTTTACTTTAACTTTTTTTTAACTTGTTTGCTCGACTGCTGTTTTTACAGCTTTTGAGCGCGTTCTGCGACGCCTTTTTTTTGGAGCAGATGAGCTTGCAGCTGTTCCAGAGATATTTTTTACTTCTTGCATAAGGTCTGCCCTAGACAGATCATCACCTTGCCAAAAGTTTGTCCACCACTGACCGATTTCAGAATCAATCTCTTTGGTCTGGCAGCGAAGTAACAAAAAGTCATAAGCTGCTTTGAATTTTGGACTTTCAACCAAGCGATAGGGGTAGCGACCCACACGCTTTTCTAGACGAGGTTGCATGGTCCATATCTCACGCATATCAGCCTCATGACGTCTTTGCATGCCCAAAAATTCTTTTTGTCGTTCAAAGACCTGATCAATCGCAGCATGCAATGCTGGAACTGCTGGCATCGAAGTGCTTTCAAAATGAGCCCATGCTTCTTGAACATCATGCCAAAGAAGAGTTGCAAACAAGAAGCCAGCAGACACTGGTTTGCCAGATTTAATTCTTTCGTCAGTATTTTCTAGAGACTTCTTTACAAAAGCAGTTCTATCTTCATCACTCAAAATGACATCAATGAGAGGAAGTATTTTGTGATGCAAGCCAACTTTTTCTAGGCCCTCTATCGAGGCCCAGGCATGACCCGACATGAGTAGCTTGAGAATCTCATCAAATAAGCGTGAGCTTGGTACGTCCTGAATCAAATCCCCTAATTCAGTAATTGGGGCAAGGGTTTCTTTTTCAATCACAAAGCCAGTTTTGGCAGCAAATCGAATGGCTCTTAGCATGCGAACTGGATCTTCGCGGTATCGCTGACTTGGTTCACCAATCATTCTGATAATTTTGGCATTCAAGTCTTTCATGCCATCGTGGTAATCCAAAACAACTTCTGTTTGAGGATCGTAGTACATCGCATTGATTGAAAAATCTCGGCGTGTGGCATCTTCAGCCTGATCGCCCCAAACATTGTCTCGAAGGATTCTGCCGCTCGCTGCCACATCGGCTTGATCGGCCTGTGCGTGGGCTCTGAAAGTAGAAACTTCAATGATCTCTGGACGTTCTTTGCCGTAGAAAGTGACGTGCACAATCTGAAAGCGTCG
>JBJOKN010000104.1:0-6122 GCA_046046075.1 Pseudomonadota bacterium | reverse complement strand
CGCAGTGCGTGCATCTAGGGCTCTTAGATTCGGATCACCTGCTTTTTGAGGAGTTGCCTCAAATAAAACATTTCCTTTTGCATCTATTACTTTACTGATCAAGTAGGGCTCAACACGAAAGCCACCGTTAGCAAATACACCGTAACCTGTGGCAAGCTCAAGTGGCGTTACTGAACCAGCGCCCAAAGCCATGGTTAGGTTAACGCGGACCAATTTTTCTGATGACCCTGACAGAAACTAAATTTTTAGATTTCGCTAGAGCAGCTCGAATTTTCATCTGGCCTTCAAACTTACCGTCGTAGTTTTTAGGACTCCACATTTGACTACCTGTTTCAAGCGCACTGATTGAAAGAGGGGCGTCATTTGCTAGTGTATTTGGCATGATGCCTTTTTCAAGAGCGGCAGCATAGATGAATGGTTTGAATGATGAGCCAGGTTGACGTTGTGCCTGAGAAACGCGATTGTATTTATTTCTATTGAAATCAAAACCACCAACCAAAGCACGGATACCGCCATTGTTAGCATCCAGGGCCACAAAGGCAGCTTCAACTTGAGGCATTTGCGCCAAAATCCAACGACCATCTGATGGCAGTACTCTGATAATTGCGCCAGGTTTGATTTGTTGTTTTGGTTGAGCTTTCTCTGACAGAGCAATCGTTCCAAGCTTTAGATCATCACCTTTGATGGTGACAGTATCACCTGTGGCAATCACTGCCTGAATTTCTTTTGGATTAACTGCAATGACCACGCCCGCCAATAAATCATCACTGCTTGGATGATCGCTTAAAACGTTATCAATCGCTCTCTGTCGGGCAGTTAAATCATCTGGAAGTTTGATGTAGCCTTCAGGTCCCCTGTATTTATGGCGCAACTCATAATCCATGATGCCTTTTCGAACCGCAGAATAAGCCGCATCTTGTTCGGCTTTTCTGAGTGTCGTGATCACGGTCATGCCTTGCGTGTAAATACCATCGCCATATTCGCTGATGAGTAACTGGCGAACCATTTCAGTTGCAAAGTCAGCCTTGGTTGTGAACTCTCGACCAACGCCACGAACATGAAGGGATTCTGTCATCGCAGATTGGTACTGGCTTGGCGTGATCATTTTTAAATCACGCATTCTTTGCAAGATGTATTCCTGACGAATTTTTGCGCGACGGTAATTCACAACTGGGTTGTATGCAGAAGGAGCTTTTGGTAAACCAGCCAGCATGGCTGCTTCAGCAATCGAAATACGCTGAATATCTTTACCAAAATAAATCTGTGCAGCACTGCTGAATCCGTAAGCTCGTTGTCCCAAATAAATTTGGTTCATGTACAACTCAAGAATTTGCTCTTTCGATAGATTGGCTTCAATCTTCCAAGCAAGTAAGACTTCATAAATCTTTCGAGTGAATGATTTTTCATTCGTTAAAAAGAAATTTCTAGCCACCTGCATGGTGATTGTTGAGGCGCCTTGGGAAAGTCGGCCTCTTAAATTGGCCAGGGTGGCTCTTAGAACGCCCCAGTAATCAACGCCACCATGCTCATAAAAACGCTCATCTTCAATCGCAACAACGGCATTTTTGAGATAACTTGGAATATCTTCGATAGCAATGATGTTTCTACGTTCTTCGCCAAACTCACCAATTAATGCATTGTCGGCGGTGTAAATGCGCAGTGGAACCTTGGGCTTATAGTCAGTGATGGTGTCTAGGTCGGGAAGATTAGGCTTTGCAACAACCAGCGCATAAACAATCACCAGGCCTAACAAGATGAGGCCAGCACTACCCAGGAAAATTCCCCAACGAATTAAATATTGCTGCCAATTACGTTGTGGTTTTCTGGATTGTGCACCTCCGCCTAAGCGTGAGGGTGGTCTAACAGGCTTGCGAGATTCACTCATGTCTTGATTATAGAGATAGCTTGAAAAGAGGGGGTGAAAAAAAGTCAGGTAAACCCTGACAAAAACTTCAGATTTTTCTGACAAGAAATCAGCATTTCGCTGATTTATGAAGATCTCCCTGATCTAGATAATCCTTGGATGATCAAACGTGCCTTCACTTCAGACTCTTATGACAAGAGTTTTTCAGAGCAAGCGATAAAAACACCAACTTTTCAAGAAAAGTTCATTAAAAAATTGACCAGTGAACAAGTGCAATCCCTTTACTCAAGGTATGGGCTCTTACTAATGACTTTTATCAATCTGTTGGGAGTCCTCGCCCTCCTGATTTTTATGACGAGTCAATTTCATGAGATTCAACAAAGCATTGATGTGGGGCGTAACAAAATCTCGAAATTAGAGGGTTTGGTCAAAGTGCTTGGGGAGCATTCAGAGAAAAACCATAATCAAGAAGCATCCCTGCATGAGTCGCAGCCTCCTGCAGAGCCAATGATCAATGAATTGAATATCAGATATTTGGGTTTGATCCAAACGGGTCACTCATTCAAGGCCCTCTTAGAGCTTGATGAAGTCACTAACTTCTTTAGCAAGGGACAAATGATTGGTGATCGCTGGTTGATCAAATCATTTGATCAATCTCAATTGGTGTTGGAATCAATCAAGGGTCAGCAAATGACTATTCTTTTGGAGCAATGAGCATGAATCAAAGAAGATTGTGGCTAAAGTTATCTCTGATGATGTTCGTGATTCCAGGTGTCAATGTGCATGCCCAAGAAGGGATTTCAGATAAATCCATCACTCTCAAGTTTTCATCCATAGATCTTCGACAGTTGTTACAACTTCTAGCAGATATGCGTGGCTTGAATTTGATGATGAGCGATAAGGTCTCTGGCAAAACCAGTATCAATATGAAAAATGCATCTTGGCAAACAACTTTTGACTCGGTTTTGGCCAGTAAATCCCTCGGTTCACGTTTAGATAAAGATGTTCTATGGGTGGCTCCTTATGAAGAATTGGCTTTGTTTCATCAAAGACAAAAAGATCGTGAGCAGCAACATCAAATGGGGCAAATGGGGGAGTTACGTCAAATCATGATTGAGGCCAGGATTGTTGAAGCGGAGAGAAGATTCGCACAAAATTTGGGTGCCAAGCTGGCTTACCAGCAACAGCCCAGCATACAAACTGGACATCATCTCGGTGCTTCGGGTTTGAATGGGTTTGAACCTGGAACCGCCGCCATTACCCTGTTGGGCAAGCAGGCAACTCAAGCTTTGAATATGGAACTCTCAGCCTTGGAGTCAAATGGTTTAGGAAACATCGTTTCAAATCCCAGGGTATTGGCGGCTGAAAATACTCAAGCATTGATCGAGCAGGGTACCGAATTACCTTATCAATCATCAGCAGGTCAGGGTGCTACTAAAGTCCAGTTCAGGAAAGCCAACCTTCGACTGGAGGTCAAACCTCGGATTCAAAAAAATCAGATGATCGTTTTAGATGTGGACATCAATAAAGACAGTGTTGGATTAAAAACAGAACAAGGATTTGCCATTGATACCAAGCATGTCAAAACCCAGGTCTTGGTTGAAAGTGGTGGAACGGTGATTTTGGGAGGTATTTTTCAAGAAACAGAAAGAAAAGATGATGCCAAGGTGCCATTCTTTGGCTCAATTCCATTAATTGGCTTTCTTTTTCGGCAGGAGTCGAAATTCAAGGACAAGACAGAATTGCTAATTTTTTTAACGCCAACCTTGGTTTCTGGTCAAAAGCCTCAGTAGAATCTCATGTATGAACAGTTTTCCAGAAAATATCTTTTTAGTAGGAGTGATGGGCGCCGGTAAAACCACCGTTGGCCGTCTCTTGGCTAAAAAATTAGGAAGACGATTTGTTGACTCTGATCATGAGATTGAGGCTCGTTGCGGTGTTCGTATTCCCACCATTTTTGAAATGGAGGGTGAGGAGGGATTTCGTAAGCGAGAGGCCCAAGTCATTGATGAGTTAACCCAAGAAAAGAATTTGGTTTTAGCAACCGGCGGTGGTGCTGTTTTGTTACCTGAAAATCGCCAACATTTGCGTCAACGAGGCGTGGTTGTTTATTTGCGTGCAACACCTCATGAGCTTTGGTTGAGAACTCGAAACGACAAGGGAAGGCCCTTGCTGAACAACGATGATCCTAGAGGCACGCTTGAAAAGCTTTTTGCGATTCGTGATCCTTTGTATAGAGAAACCGCCCATCATGTGATTGATACTGGAAAGCCCAGCGTCACTCAGTTGGTGAACACACTAATGATGCAATTTGAATTATCAACATGAACACACTTCAATTAGATTTAGGTGAGCGCAGCTATCCAATTCACATTGGATCTCATCTACTTGATCAAGCGGACTTATATAAAAAACATATCAAAGGTACTTTGACGGCGGTGGTCACGAATGAAACAGTGGCTCCTTTGTATGCTGATAAGGTGGTTAAAACCCTAGAGGGCATTGGCCAAAAAGTGAAGCTCATTGTTTTGCCTGATGGTGAAGAATTTAAAACATGGGAAGTATTACAAAAGATTTTTGATGGCCTGTTAGAAAATTCTGCTGATCGTAAGACCACTCTTGTTGCATTAGGTGGTGGAGTGATTGGTGATATGACAGGTTTCGCCGCAGCCTGCTACATGCGCGGCATTAAATAAATTCATACAAGTTCCAACGACACTCTTATCGCAAGTTGATTCATCAGTGGGCGGTAAAACCGGCATCAACCATCCTTTAGGTAAAAACATGGTGGGTGCATTTCATCAACCACAAGCTGTGATTGCTGATTTAGATACTTTAAAGACTTTGCCTGCTGAAGAGCTGGCGGCGGGCTTGGCTGA
This sequence comes from Pseudomonadota bacterium, assembly GCA_046046075.1. Lineage (GTDB taxonomy): Bacteria > Pseudomonadota > Gammaproteobacteria > Burkholderiales > Burkholderiaceae > Polynucleobacter. The sequence continues at coordinate 1,379 of JBJOKN010000104.1, read as the reverse complement.
AGTGATCAAGCACGGTGCCATTGCTGATGCTGAATTTTTATCTTGGATTGAAAAAAATCAAGACGCATTAAATAGGTGTGATCCGACTGCGATGGAGCATGCCGTACGTCGCTCATGTGAAATCAAATCTCAAGTGGTCGCTCAAGATGAAAAAGAAGGTGGCATACGTGCCATCCTGAATTTCGGACATACCTTTGGTCATGCCATTGAAGCTGGCATGGGTTACGGTTCATGGTTGCATGGTCAAGCGGTTGGTTGTGGCATGGTCATGGCAGCCGATTTATCAGTTCGAGTGGGTCTGCTATCGGAAGCAGATGCATCACGTTTAAAGAAAATCATTGAAGCACTTCGTTTACCAACTCAGCCACCTAAATTAGGGGTTGATCGTTTTATGGAGTTGATGAGCGTTGATAAAAAAGCCGAGGGTGGCGAAGTTCGTTATATCTTGCTCAATGGCTTGGGACAGGCAAAAATTCAAACGGTTGATGATGATCTAGTGATCCAAACGCTGATTGCTCATGGTGTTGCCTAATGAGTTTGCTTGGGTAAGTTGTGATGAGCTTAGCTAGTTACGCAGCAAACCCAGCAGAATCTTTAGGGCGCTTGCACCCTGAGCCACCTGAGCCAACGCAATCTGGTCGAAATGCATTTCAACGAGACCGAGACAGAATCATTCATTCAACAGCCTTTCGTCGGCTTGAATACAAAACTCAAGTTTTTTTAAATCATGAAGGCGATCATTTCAGAAACCGCTTAACCCATAGTCTTGAGGTTGCGCAGATTGGTCGTTCAGTAGCTAGACGCTTAAATCTTAATGAAGACTTAGTAGAAGCGATTTCTTTGGCTCATGATTTGGGGCACACACCTTTTGGCCATGCAGGGCAAGATGCGCTCAATGAGTGCATGAAAGAATACGGTGGCTTTGAACACAATTTACAAAGTTTATGGGTCGTTGATTTTTTAGAAGAGCGTTATGCGCAATGGGATGGCTTAAACCTCTCTTTTGAAACCCGCGAGGGTATCTTGAAGCATTGCTCTAAAAAAAATGCAGAAAAATTAGGCCAACTTGGTGAAAGATTTTTAAAGGGTCAACAACCTAGTTTAGAAGCTCAGTTAGCTAACTTTGCTGATGAAATCGCCTATAACAATCATGATATTGATGATGGTATTCGTTCAGGCTTATTGAACACTCAGCAGCTTTCTGAAGTGCAACTGTGGCAAGAGCAACATGATCGGGTGAAACATTCTTTTCCTGATTTGACGGGTCGCCGTTTGGTCTATGAAGTGATCAGGCACATCATTCATCTTCTGGTTGATGATTTGGTCAAAGAAACTCAAAGACGCCTAGCGGAGTTTGCACCACGTACCATCGATGATGT
>JBJOKN010000103.1:0-4461 GCA_046046075.1 Pseudomonadota bacterium | reverse complement strand
TGTTGAGTTCGCTGGCGGTAAAGCTGAGAACTTTGCATTTGTATTGGGTGAAGGCCGCATGTTGCCTGAATTCGAAGCTGCTGCTTTGGGTTTGAAGGCCGGTGAAGAGAAGACTTTCCCATTGGCTTTCCCAGCTGACTATCACGGTAAAGACGTCGCAGGTAAGACTGCTGACTTCACCATCACAATGAAAAAAGTGGAATGGCCACATTTGCCAGAAGTGAACGATGAGCTTGCTAAGGCTTTGGGTGTTGCTGAAGGCGTTGCCAAAATGCGTGAAGAAATTCGTACAAACTTGACACGTGAAGTCGCGCGTCGCACACAGACTTTGTTAAAAGGCCAAGTGATGGAGTCTTTGACAAAAGCCTGCGAGATGGAAGTGCCAAAAGGTTTGGTAGCGCAAGAACAAGAGCGTTTGATTGCCAATGCTCGTCAAGACTTGGCAGCTCGTGGTGTACCTAATGCCAAAGATGCTCCGATTCCTGCAGAACTATTCACTTCACAAGCTGAACAGCGCGTGAAGCTTGGTTTGATCTTGAATGAATTGGTCAAACAACAATCATTAGAAGCAAAGCCAGAGCAAATCAAAGCTGAAATCGAAGAGCAGTCAGCCAGCTACGAAGATCCAAAAGAAGTGATGCGTTGGTATTACAGCGATCCGAAGCGTTTGGCCGATGTTGAAGCCCTTGTTTTAGAAAACAATGTGGTGGCTTATGTGACAGGTCTAGCCAAAGTATCAGAAAAAGCAGTAAGCTTTGAAGAACTCAGCAAAATGTAATTTTCGTATTGCTGTTGATGGATACCCTGGAGACAAAAAGAATATGAACCACACACAAAATAGCGCACTAGATACTCAAGCCTTGGGCATGGTTCCAATGGTCGTAGAAACATCTGGTCGTGGCGAGCGTGCTTATGACATTTATTCACGTTTGCTAAAAGAGCGTGTGGTGTTCTTGGTGGGCGAGGTCAATGACCAAACAGCGAATTTGGTGATTGCTCAATTGCTTTTCTTGGAAAGCGAAAACCCAGAGAAAGACATTTCTTTGTACATCAACTCTCCAGGTGGATCTGTTTCAGCTGGTTTAGCCATTTACGACACGATGCAATTCATCAAGCCTGATGTGAGCACATTGTGTATGGGTATGGCCGCCAGCATGGGCGCATTCTTGTTAGCAGCAGGTACCAAAGGCAAGCGTTTCTCTTTGCCAAATTCTCGTGTGATGATTCATCAGCCTTTGGGCGGTGCACGTGGTCAAGCCTCAGACATTGAAATTCAAGCTCGTGAAATTCTTTACTTGCGTGAACGTTTGAACAAGGTATTGTCTGATCGCACAGGTCAAACCATCGAAACGATTGCCAAAGACACGGATCGCGATAACTTCATGTCAGCAGAGCAAGCCAAAGAATATGGCCTCATCGATCAAGTGATCGAAAAGCGCTAATCTAAAAGATAGTCAGGAGGTTCACTGATGAGCGATACAACAACTTCAAGCGAGAAGCCTCTTTATTGCTCATTCTGTGGCAAGAGTCAGCACGAAGTAAAAAAGCTGATTGCAGGCCCCAATGTTTTTATTTGTGATGAGTGCATTGATTTATGCACAGACATCATCACTGAAGAAATCAGCAAAATGCCAGAAGCAGACCTTCGTGAAGGTTTGCCAACGCCTCACGAGATCCGTGCCAGCCTTGACCAGTATGTGATCGGCCAAGATCATGCCAAGAAACAATTAGCGGTAGCGGTTTACAACCACTACAAGCGCCTCAAGCACATTGAAACCACCGGTGCAGCTAAAAACAAAAAAACTGTGCACAACGGTGTTGAGTTAGCCAAGAGCAATATCTTGTTGATCGGTCCAACGGGATCAGGCAAAACATTGTTGGCTCAAACATTGGCCAGATTATTGGATGTGCCATTTGTGATTGCTGATGCCACCACCTTGACCGAAGCTGGTTATGTGGGTGAAGACGTTGAGAACATCATTCAAAAGCTTTTACAAGCTTGTGACTACAACGTTGAAAAAGCACAAAAGGGCATTGTTTATATCGACGAGATCGATAAGATTTCACGTAAGTCAGATAACCCATCAATCACGCGTGACGTATCAGGTGAGGGCGTGCAACAAGCGCTCTTGAAATTGGTCGAAGGCACGATGGCTTCTGTGCCACCTCAAGGTGGTCGCAAACATCCGAATCAGGACTTCTTACAAGTCGACACCACCAACATCTTGTTCATCTGCGGTGGTGCTTTTGATGGCTTAGAAAAAGTCATTCAACAGCGCACGGTCACAGCTGGTATCGGTTTTGGTGCGCAAGTGCGCGGCAAAGATGATCGCTCCATTTCTGAACTACTGAAGGAAGTTCAGACAGAAGACTTGATCAAATTTGGTTTGATTCCAGAATTAATCGGTCGTTTACCAGTGGTAGCCACTTTGGCTCAGTTGGATGAAGCTGCTTTGGTGCAAATCCTCACGGAACCTAACAACGCCTTGGTCAAGCAATACCAAGCCTTGTTAGACATGGAAGGTGTTGAATTAGAGATTCGTCCAAATGCACTGAGTGCCATCGCTAAAAAAGCGATTGCCCGTAAAACCGGTGCACGTGGTTTGAGATCGATCATCGAACACGCTCTGATGGACGTGATGTATGACCTCCCAAGTCTAGAAAATGTTCAACGTGTGGTGATTGATGAGAGCACGATCAATGGCGACGGCAAGCCTTTGATGCTCTATCAAGAAGCCTCTGAGAAGGCGGCCTCTTAAGAATTTCTTGAACTAAATGTAGTAGCTAGAACTACTTATTCATCGAAAACCCCCTAAATAGGGGGTTTTTCTATTTTTCCTTCGAAAAACATCCTTTCAGAAGAGAAAAATTGAATAAAAAACCAAAAAAATGCCTTTTTTTATTAATTTTCTTAGTTTTTACCCTTGTTTTTGAGCAAAACAGACCCAAATTCAATGTATTCTTACTACGTAGGAAAATACAAACACATTTTGGAGATAAACCATGCCTGGTGACTTGTTACTTCCTTCTGAACCCATCCAGCTGCCATTGTTGCCGCTAAGAGATGTGGTGGTGTTCCCACACATGGTCATTCCATTGTTCGTGGGTAGACCAAAATCTATCAAAGCTCTAGAAGCTGCCATGGAATCTGGCAAAAGCGTCTTATTGGTTGCCCAAAAAACGGCTGCCAAAGACGAACCTGCTGTGGAAGATTTGTACACAGTGGGCTGTATTGCCAAGATTCTACAAATGCTCAAACTGCCAGACGGTACCGTCAAAGTGCTCGTTGAGGGAACTCAACGTGCTGATGTCGCTAACGTTGAAGACAGTTTGGAATACTTCATGTGCGAAGCAACACCTCAAGCAATCGCTTCTAGCGAAGTGCCAGAGATTGAAGCTTTGCGTCGCGCCGTGGTTTCTCAGTTTGATCAATACGTCAAACTGAACAAAAAGATTCCTCAAGAAATCCTGGCCACTTTGCAAGGCATCGATGACGCCGGTCGTTTGGCCGACACCATCTGCTCACACTTGCCCATCAAGTTGGATCAAAAGCAAAGACTTCTAGAATTGCCAACAGTGGTTGAGCGTCTGGAAGCGATCTTGGCTCACCTTGAAAGCGAAATCGACATTCTCCAAGTAGAAAAACGCATCCGTGGACGTGTCAAACGTCAGATGGAAAAGAGTCAGCGTGAGTACTACTTGAATGAACAAGTCAAAGCGATTCAAAAAGAATTGGGCGAAGGCGAAGAGGGTGCTGATATCGAAGAACTCGATAAACGCATCAAAGCTGCCAAGATGCCTAAAGAAGCTTTGAAAAAAGCTGAATCAGAAATGAAGAAATTGAAGTTGATGTCACCGATGTCAGCTGAAGCTTCAGTGATTCGTAATTACATCGAAACTTTGGTGAACTTGCCTTGGAAAAAGAAAAGCAAGGTCAATAACGATTTAGCGAATGCTGAAAAAGTATTGAACGAAGATCACTACGGTTTAGACAAAGTCAAAGAACGTATCTTGGAATACCTCGCCGTTCAACAACGTGTTGAAAAAGTGAAGGCCCCGATTCTTTGCTTGGTTGGCCCTCCTGGTGTGGGTAAAACATCATTGGGTCAATCGATTGCTCGTGCCACCAATCGTAAGTTTGTGCGCATGGCCTTGGGTGGCGTGCGTGATGAATCAGAAATCCGTGGTCACCGTCGTACCTATATTGGATCAATGCCTGGCAAAATTTTGTCGAGCTTGACCAAGGTAGGTGTGCGCAATCCATTGTTCTTGCTAGATGAGATTGACAAGATGGGCATGGACTTCCGTGGCGATCCAGCGAGCGCCATGCTTGAAGTATTAGATCCAGAACAAAACCACACTTTCCAAGATCACTATGTTGAAGTCGATTACGACTTATCAGATGTGATGTTTGTGGCGACTTCAAACTCATTGAACATTCCAGGTCCTTTGCTTGATCGT
>JBJOKN010000102.1:0-4519 GCA_046046075.1 Pseudomonadota bacterium | reverse complement strand
ATTTAATTCTGTATCAAGGACAGATTTAATTGAGGTTCTTTCTGACCACTTGGAATAGCTTGGATTATTCGGTAGGGTGGCGATGCGATTTTGTTTGCTATCTAACCAACGCAATTGCAAAATTTCAGGACTATCTTGTATCAGCTTAGTAGATAACTTTAAAAATGATTCAGGGTATTGGGACCGACTCGCAGAGTTCCCGATCTCGCGACTTAACTCTAGGATTGCATCCTCATTAGCAGCGAACCGTAACAATATTCTCTGTTTAGCAAAGGCAGTTTCGCGATACAGCGTGTATTGCTGTTGATTTTTATCTTGGTAATTCAATGTCCATAGGATTAGTCCCATGGCACAAGTGAACAAGACAATCGCCAATACTGGGATATACAAAAAAGCATAAGACCTTGCTCTTTGCTTTAGAGCTTTTGATCTGTACTTCTCGATGGCTTGACCAAGATATTGGTTGATTACTTTTTTCAAATGAGTACTTATTTACTAAGGGAAAACCATGCAATCTTAGAGTGTAATTCGGGACGATACTGAAGCTCTAAATTTTTTCTATTTTTGCACCTTATTGCCACGCAACATAATTCCATATAGTGATAAATAACTTCGTTATATGAAATATTGCTTGCTCAGCTAACGTGTCGTTTTTAGAATTTGAACAAGACAAAAAAGGGCTCAGCCCTTTTATATAAGCCAAGTAACGAGGAGACAAGCATGGCTGATCTACCGATTCAACAAAAAGGAGCTAATGGCTCTCAGGATGTCGATCCTATTGAAACTAAAGAATGGATTGATGCTTTAAATGGTGTGATCAAACAAGAAGGTGTTGATCGTGCTGCATTCTTGATTGATGAGCAAATATCCCATGCACGCGTCAATGGAGTGGTTCAACCATTTCATGCTGAGACTCCTTACATCAATACCATTCCGGTAGAGCAACAGGCCAAGCTTCCAGGTGATCAAGAGATCGAACACAAGATTCGCTCTTACACCCGATGGAATGCCATGGCGATGGTCCTAAAGGCTAATAAAGATACTAACGTTGGTGGACATATTTCATCGTTTCAGTCAGCTGCCACTTTGTACGATGTTGGCTTCAATCACTTCTGGCACGCTCCTTCAGACAAGCATGGTGGTGATTTAGTTTTTGTTCAGGGTCACGTTGCCACAGGTGTTTATGCCCGTGCTTATATGTTGGGTCGTTTAACCGAAGAGAATTTAAGTAATTTCCGTCAAGAAGTTGATGGGAAGGGTGTTTCAAGTTATCCGCATCCTTGGTTGATGCCAGACTTCTGGCAGTTCCCAACCGTATCAATGGGTTTAGGCCCAATCATGGCGATTTACCAAGCCCGTTTCATGAAGTACTTACAAGATCGCGGCATGGCGCAAACTGAGGGAAGAAAAGTTTGGGCTTTCTTAGGTGATGGTGAGACCGATGAGCCTGAATCATTGGGAGCCATCGGTATGGCTGGTCGAGAAAACCTCGACAACCTCTGTTTTGTTATTAACTGTAATTTGCAGCGTTTAGATGGTCCAGTGCGCGGTAACGGAAAAATCATTCAGGAACTTGAATCTGAATTCAGGGGAGCTGGTTGGAATGTGATCAAACTTATCTGGGGTACCCATTGGGATGCTTTGTTTGCCCGAGATAAAAAGGGTATTTTGATGAAGCGTCTTGGTGAAATCGTGGATGGTGAGTATCAGACCATGAAAGCCAAGAGCGGTGCCTACGTTAGAAAGACTGTCTTCAATACGCCTGAATTAGAAGCTTTGGTTGCTGACTGGAGCGATGAAGATATTTGGAATCTAAATCGTGGCGGTCACGATCCCCATAAAGTGTATGCAGCATTCCATGCAGCAGCGAATCACAAAAACCAACCGACTGTTATTTTGGCTAAGACCATCAAAGGTTACGGTATGGGTGGCTCAGGTCAGGGCATGAACATTGCTCACCAAGCCAAGAAAATGAATATCGAAGACATCAAAGCCTTCAGAGATCAATTCAAAATCCCAGTACCTGACGATAAGTTAGAAGAATTACCTTTGGTGAAGTTTGAGGAAGGTAGTCCTGAATTGAATTACATGCGTGAACGTCGCATGGAGTTGGGTGGTTATTTACCTCAACGTCGAACTAAGGCAGAAAGCTTGGAAGTTCCAAAGCTTGAAGTTTTCGCCCCATTGCTAGAGGCAACTGTTGAGGGTCGTGAAATTTCAACCACCATGGCTTTTGTCCGTATGTTGAACATGGTTGTAAAAGACAAGACCATTGGCAAGCGTGTGGTGCCGATTGTTCCAGATGAATCTAGAACTTTCGGTATGGAAGGTATGTTCCGTCAATTGGGTATTTGGAATCAATTAGGCCAACTTTACACACCCCAAGACCATGATCAGTTGATGTTCTATAAAGAAGATAAGCACGGTCAAATTCTGCAAGAGGGTATCAATGAAGCTGGTGCGATGTGTGACTGGATTGCTGCGGCAACATCCTACTCAACACATGGCGTGCCAATGTTGCCGTTCTACATTTTCTATTCAATGTTTGGTTTCCAACGTATTGGTGACTTGGCTTGGGCTGCTGGCGATATGCGCAGTCGCGGTTTCTTATTAGGCGGTACGGCTGGTAGAACCACGTTGAACGGTGAAGGTTTACAGCACGAAGATGGCCACAGTCATTTGTGGAGTGGTGCGATTCCAAACTGCATCAGCTATGACCCAACCTTTGCTTTTGAATTGGCAGTGATTATTCAAGACGGTATGCGTCGCATGATGACTGATCAAGACGATGTTTATTACTACATCACATTGATGAATGAAAACTATGCCCACCCAGCAATGCCTAAGGGTGCTGAGAATGACATTCTCAAGGGCATGTATCGTTTAACAAGTATTGGTGATGCCAAAGCCAAGCTAAAAGTTCAGTTATTAGGTAGTGGCACGATCTTCCGTGAGGTAATTGAAGCTGCAAATATGTTGCGTGATGATTGGGGCGTTGCTTCTGATATTTGGGGTTGCCCAAGCTTCACAGAATTGGGGCGTGATTGGAATGCTGTATCACGTCAAAACATGTTGAACCCAACCGATAAGCCAGTTCTTTCTCATGTGGAGAAAATGTTGAAAGACACCACTGGTCCAGTGATTGTTGCAACAGACTATGTTCGTTTGTTCCCAGAACAAATCAGACCAGCTCTGCAAAATATCGGCAAGCGTTACACCGTATTGGGCACCGATGGTTATGGTCGATCCGATACGCGCGAAAAGCTTCGTCACTTCTTTGAGGTTGATCGTCGCTGGGTAACTGTTGCTGCGCTTAAAACTTTGGCTGATGAAGGTCAGATTGAGCACAAGAAGGTTGCTGAGGCTATCAAGAAGTATGGCCTTGATCCTAAAAAACCAAACCCAATGACTGTGTGAGGAAACTAAGATGAGCCAAGTGATAGAAGTCAAAGTTCCTGATATTGGAGATTACGACGGCGTTCCTGTGATCGAGGTCCACGTCAAACCTGGTGATGTCGTTGAAAAAGAGCAATCATTGGTGACTCTTGAATCAGATAAAGCCACCATGGATGTTCCTTCATCACATGCTGGTGTGGTGAAAGAAGTCAAAGTTAAAGTTGGCGACAATATTTCTGAGGGTCATGTGGTGATCCTTTTGGAAGAATCTGGTACTGCATCAGCTCAGGCGGCTCCTGTCGCTGCACCTGCGGTTGCTCCTCAAAAAGCAGCAGCACCTGCGGCTACTCCTTCAACAGCTGGTGGCTTGGTGAATGTAAACGTTCCTGACATTGGTGATTACAAGGGTGTTCCTGTCATTGAGGTTCACGTCAAACCCGGTGATGTTGTTGAAAAAGAGCAATCACTAGTGACCTTGGAATCAGATAAAGCCACCATGGATGTTCCTTCCTCGCACGCTGGTGTTGTCAAAGAAGTGAAAGTAAGAGTTGGAGATAACATCTCTGAAGGTGACTTGGTTGTGATCCTTGAATCCTCGTCTGCCGCTCATTCATCTCCAGCCACAAGTAAACCTGCAGCAGCGCCATCAGTTGCCACTGTAGCTCCAGCAGCCAGCACTCCGGCACCAGTTCAGAGCAGTCCTCAAGCATCAGCTCCTCGTACTGAATCTGTCCCAACAACGGGTGGAGTCAGTCATGCAAGTCCATCAGTTCGTAAATACGCTCGAGAACTCGGTGTAGATGTTAGTAAGGTGATTGGAACTTCTGCAAAAGGCAGAATTTCTCAAGAAGACGTTCAGGCATATGTCAAAAACATCATGACTGGACAAGCCGCATCCCCAGCAGGAGCTCCTGTAGCTGCCTCTGGAGGATTGAATTTGTTGCCTTGGCCAAAAATCGACTTCAGCAAATTTGGCGAAACAGAAACCAAACCGCTGTCTCGTATTCAAAAGCTATCTGCTGCAAACTTGTCTCGCAATTGGGTGATGATCCCAGCTGTGACTTATCACGAAGATGCTGACATCACTGACTTAGAAGCATTCCGTGTGATGACTAATAAGGAC
>JBJOKN010000101.1:0-4526 GCA_046046075.1 Pseudomonadota bacterium | reverse complement strand
CTTATCAGTCCAAGCCAATCCTTGTAATGAACCATCAAACAATGACACATGCGTTGGTCTAACGTTTGCTGGCAATGTTGCTGCATCCACAGCGAAGCCATGGTTTTGTGACGTGATCACCACACGACCATCATCCAAGTCTTTAACTGGATGATTCGCTCCATGATGACCGAATTTCATTTTGAGAGTCTTCGCACCAGCTGCTAAACCCATGATCTGGTGACCCAAACAAATACCAAAGGTTGGAATGCCTTTATCGATGATAGTTTTAGCTGCTGCAATCGCGTAATTACATGGCTCAGGATCTCCTGGACCGTTTGAGAAAAACACACCATCAGGGTTCATCGCCAACACTTCAGCAGCTGAAGTCTTAGCAGGTACCACCGTGATTTTGCAACCGCGCTCTGTGAGCATGCGCAAGATATTGCGCTTCACACCAAAGTCATACGCCACCACATGCTTGAGTGGCTTTTCTAATTTCTTAAATCCTGGCTTACCGTGATCAGCGTTAAGACCCCACTCACCTTCAGTCCATTCGTAGGTAGTTGGTGTGGTCACTACTTGCGCCAAATCTAAACCAGACATACCAGGGAAGCTCTTGGCTGCGGCCAATGCTTTTTCTGTCAGAGCAGCGATTGTGTCACCGACCTTGCCAGTCACAATCGCGCCCGGCTGAGCACCCTTGTCACGCAGAATGCGTGTCAATTTACGCGTATCAATACCAGCGATACCAACCACGTTTTCGCCAGCCAAATAATCACTCAAGGTTTTTTCAGAGCGGAAGTTTGAAGCAATCAATGAAAGATCTTTGATGATCAAACCAGCTGCGTAGATTTTGCTGGATTCGCAATCCTGTTGATTCACACCCACATTACCAATGTGCGGATAGGTCAAGGTCACGATTTGACGTGTGTAACTTGGATCAGTGAGGATTTCTTGATAACCAGTCAAGGCTGTATTGAAAACAACTTCACCAGCGGATTGCCCAACGGCGCCAATGCTATAACCTGGAAAAACGGTTCCATCGGCAAGAGCCAAAACTGCTGGGGGTAAAGAAGGAATTAGTGGCAGCAAAGGTATTCTCCAAAGCCCTGCTGCCATCCGACACATCCCTCATCCGGAAAAGACACCTCCGGTCTGAGAATTTTCGGGAGGTATATGTGTCTTTAAGCGCTAGGGCAAGTATCTAATAATTTAACTAAGAAATTATACCTTACCGGGGGTGTTTGACCCCATTTGTCACATCTGCCACAAATGAAAATAGGGGATAAATCCCCTATTTTTCAACAACTTAGATTGTCTTAACAGTTACCCTGCTCTTACCTTTGCAACTGTTTTAACTGAGCTTTTTCAAGCCCATCAAGCAGCAGTGAACAATGTTTTGATTTGAGCCAAAACACTTTGATCATCCAAGGTGCTCAAATCACCTGGATCACGGCCTTCAGCCACCGCTTGTAAAGCACGACGCACAATCTTGCCTGAACGTGTTTTTGGCAATGCTGCCACCACATACACTCGTGCAGGTCTTGCTACCGCACCCAGTTGAGAATCAACCGTTTTCAGAATTTCTGCTTCCAAATTAGCTGTGTTGCTTGAGTCTTTAGCGATAGCAAAACCAATCGCCACCTGACCTTTTAGTTTGTCAGCAATACCGACCACAGCTACTTCAGCCACGTTTGGATGACTAGAAATGCTCTCTTCAATCTCACGGGTTCCAAGACGATGACCCGCCACGTTGATCACGTCATCAGTACGGCCCAAGATAAAGAAGTAACCATCTTTGTCTTTGATACCCCAGTCAAAGGTCGAGTAAACCATCTTGCCTGGCACTGTTTCCCAATAAGTTTTGATGAAGCGCGCATCATCACCCCAAACTGTTTGCATACATCCCGGAGGCAATGGTCCTTCGATTGCAATCACACCTTTTTGATCAGCGCCTAGTTCAGCACCAGTAGCATCATCTAAAAGTTTCATGTTGTAACCGTACATTGGAACGCCTGGTGAACCAAACTTATGAGGCATCACTTCAATGCCGCGTTGCAAGGCAAGCATCGGCCAACCTGTTTCTGTTTGCCAGTAGTTATCAACGATAGGCTTATTGATTGCGCCATGTAACCATGAGGCAGTTGGCTCATCCAATGGCTCACCGGCCAAGAACACTGAGCGCAAAGTTGATAGGTCGTATTTCGATAAAAATGCTGGATCTTGTTTTTTCAACACACGTGCAGCTGTTGGAGCAGAGAACATCACTGATACTTTGTATTTCTCAACCAATTTCCACCAGATACCTGCATCAGGGCGCAAAGGTGTGCCTTCATACATGATGGTTGCCATGCCGTTAAGCAATGGGCCATAAATAATGTAGCTATGTCCAACCACCCAACCAATGTCAGAGGTTGTGAACATCGCTTCACCTGGCTGACCACCATAGATGTGGCGCATGGATGAAGCCAAGGCAACTGCATAACCACCTGTGTCACGCTGCACACCTTTTGGTTTACCAGTGGTGCCTGATGTGTACAAAATGTAAGAAGGATCAGTAGCGTCTACCCACTCGCAAGGTACTTGAGCATCCATCACTTTGGCGCGCTCTGTCGCGTAATCCAAATCACGTCCTGCTACTTTGTTGTACTCGACCAATTTACGATCGATCAACAAGACTTTTTCTGGCTTGTGTGTTGATAAAGTGATTGCCTCATCTAGCAATGGCTTGTATGGCACAGGCTTACCACCACGGGCACCTGCATCAGCCAAAATCACCATCTTTGGTTTGGCATCATCAATGCGTGAGGCCAAGCTGTGTGAGGCAAAACCACCGAACACCACAGAGTGGATCGCACCAAGACGAGCACACGCCAACATTGCAAAAGCAGCTTCAGCAACCATCGGCATGTAGATCAATACACGGTCACCTTTCACAATGCCGTGAGCTTTAAGAATCGCAGCCATGCGATTCACTTCAGTGTGCAACTCTTTAAATGAGTAAGTTTTCTCTTGATCAGTTTCTGTTGATACAGAAATCAAAGCTTGTTGATCACCACGATCTTTTAAGTGACGATCTACTGCGTTATGACAAAGATTGATCTTGCCGCCGACATACCACTTTGCAAATGGAGGATTGTTGTAATCCAACACTTTGTCAAAAGGCTTTTGCCATTCAACCAACTTAGCTTGCTCTGCCCAGAATCCCTCTGGATCCTTAATTGAGCGCTCGTGAAATGCCTTGTAAGCAGACATGTATCTCTCCCTGATAATTAGTCGTTAATACTTTAACTGCATGAATGTGCGACTTCATGCTGACTGGCATCTGACACCTCAGGGTTGACCCTAGTTTAGGGTCGCTGATTCAGCTAAAAAGAGGCTGAGAAGGCCTAATTGGCCTTTTTCTCATTGGCCGCTACCCTGGACTCCGCTTGAGATTTAGGCTTTGGTTTAGGCTTATTGGCGTTATTGGCAGTTTGTTTATTAGCGGATTGTTTATTGGCTGGCTTTTTAGCTTTTGAGCCACCAGCATTTTGTGCAGTGGTTTTTGATTTGGCCTTGGCTGCTGCCTCTTTCTCTAACATCAACTTGCCAGCATTATTGGCCAAGTGCTCAGCAACATCACCCACCTTACCGCCACGAGGAATCAATACCGTTGACCCAGCTTTGATCCTCATCCCCTTAGGGATGTTATTGATTTGTCTTACTTGATTGGCATCGACATCCAAACGAGTTGCCAGTTGTTCGACGGTTTCACGGTTGGCCACTCTGATGGCAGTCCAGGAAGACAGGCGCCCCGTGTATTGCAAAAGATTCTCTTGAAATGATTCTGCACGACCAAAGGGCAATAAAATTTGGGGCTCACTGGCACCCAGAATCACTGGCTTATTAAACGATGGGTTCATGGCCCTGAATTCTTCCACCGTCATACGAGCAAATTGCGCTGCCAAATCAACATCAATATCTTTTTGAGTAGTGACGATCACAAAGTATGGGTGGTTTTCTAGTTTAGGCAAAGTCAGGCCGTAAGACTTTGGGTTTGCCACAATGTTTTTAACCGCCAGCAACTTAGGAACGTAATTGCGAGTCTCATCTGGCATTTTTAAACTGGCGTAATCAGTTGGTAACTTTTTAGCTTGATTACGTTTGATGGCTTTTGAAACATTGCCCTCACCCCAGTTATAGGCTGCCAGCGCCAACTCCCAATCACCGAACATTTTGTACAAACGTTGCAAGTAATCCAGGGCCGCATCGGTTGACTGAATCACATCACGACGTTCATCACGAAAGACGTTTTGAGTTAATTTAAAGTCCTTACCAGTTGCAGGCATGAATTGCCACATTCCGGAGGCTTTGGCGCGTGAGAAAGCTTCAGGATTAAAAGCACTCTCAATAAAAGGTAAAAGCGCTAACTCCATTGGCATCTTGCGACGCTCAACTTCTTCAACAATGTAAAAGAGATAGCGCGATGATCGTGACATCATGCGATCCACATAGTCGGGACGATCGGCATACCAACGCACATGCTTGATCACCAAAGGACT
>JBJOKN010000100.1:0-4545 GCA_046046075.1 Pseudomonadota bacterium | reverse complement strand
GATGCGCTGGGTTCATCAGCGTGGTGAGGCTGATATTGCTCAAATGAGCGATTTGGCCAAAACCTTCAGAGCAACACTCGCTGAAAAAGCTTGTGTATCTGCTCTACCAATTATCAGCGATCAGCAAGCAGCAGATGGCACCCGTAAATGGTTGTTAGACGTTGCTGATGGCAATGCAGTAGAAATGGTTTACATCCCTGAGGATGATCGAGGCACGCTGTGTATCTCTTCTCAGGCAGGCTGTGCTGTGAACTGTAGTTTTTGTTCTACAGGCAAGCAGGGCTTCTCAAGAAATCTCACACTCGGTGAAATCATTGGCCAACTTTGGATGGCTGAACATACCTTGCGAAAAGAACCTGGCGCAATCAAACGAATTGATGGTTACGACGGTACGCCGCTTGATGAGCATGAAGGCCGAGTGATTTCAAACGTGGTGATGATGGGCATGGGCGAACCTTTGCTCAACTATGAGCCGGTGGTTGGTGCGATGCGTTTGATGCTGAGCGATAACGCTTATGGCTTATCTCGTCGTCGCGTGACCTTATCAACTTCAGGTGTTGTTCCCATGATGGATCGTTTGGCGAATGACTTACCTGTGGCTTTGGCTGTGTCACTGCATGCGCCTAATGATGCGTTGCGTGATGTGCTGGTGCCGATCAATAAAAAATATCCACTAAAAGAGTTGATGGCTGCATGCATGCGTTACTTGCCATTTGCTCCGCGAGATTTTTTAACATTTGAATATTGCATGTTGGATGGTGTTAATGATTCTGATCAGCATGCCAAAGAGTTGGTTGATTTACTCAAGAAAATACCTTGCAAGTTGAACTTGATTCCGTTCAATCCTTTCCCTGATTCTGGTTTAAAAAAATCAAGTCCTGCGCGTGTGCAAGATTTTGCCAAGCGCCTCATGGATGCCGGAATCATTACCACTGTGCGTAAAACACGTGGTGATGACATTGCTGCCGCTTGTGGTCAATTGGCAGGTGATGTCAAAGACCGCACCAATGTTAAACAAAGAATGCAGGTAGTTAAATTCGAAAAAGGAGTCACTCGTTCATGAGTTCGAATCCTACTTCGCCAGTCAAAAGAAGAATTAGTCGTCAGTCCAATATTGAATGGGCTGGTCAGGTCGTCACTGTCGGTGGTGATGCGCCTGTGCGTGTTCAATCGATGACCAATACTGATACTGCTGATGCAATTGCCACCGCAATACAGGTCAAAGAATTAGCCAGAGCCGGCTCAGAAATTGTTCGTATCACGGTCGACACTCCAGCTGCAGCAGCAGCTGTTCCTGCAATTCGTGAGCAACTCGACAAAATGGATGTATATGTTCCATTGGTAGGCGACTTCCATTACAACGGTCATACTCTTTTAAAAGATTACCCTGATTGTGCGCAGGCTTTATCAAAGTACCGAATCAATCCTGGTAATGTAGGTCAAGGTGCTAAGCGCGATGTGCAGTTCTCCCAAATGATCGAGATGGCTTGTCAGTACAAAAAGCCAATTCGCATTGGTGTGAACTGGGGAAGCCTTGATCAAGACTTGCTGGCAAAACTGATGGATCAAAATGCTGCGAGTTCAGCTCCTAAGGAGTTGAATCAGGTGATGGCTGAAGCATTGATTCAATCTGCATTGCAATCTGCTCAAAGAGCAGAGGAATTAGGTTTACCGGGCAATCAGATCACTTTGTCTTGCAAGGTGAGTAATGTTCGAGATTTGATTGCTGTCTACAGGGACCTTGCTGTACGTTGTGATTATCCATTGCACTTGGGTCTAACTGAGGCGGGTATTGGCAGTAAAGGAATCGTGGCCTCCACCGCTGCTCTTGCAGTTCTGCTTCAAGAGGGTATTGGCGATACGATTCGTATTTCATTGACCCCTGAACCAGGTGCCCCTCGTGAGAATGAAGTGATTGTGGCTCAGGAGATTTTGCAAACCATGGGCTTGCGTCACTTCACGCCCATGGTCATTGCTTGTCCAGGTTGCGGTCGTACAACCAGCACCTATTTCCAAGAGTTGGCCTCACGCATTCAATCGTATTTACGCCATCAAATGCCTATCTGGAAAAAGAATCACCCAGGTGTTGAAGCCATGAACGTTGCCGTGATGGGTTGTATTGTGAATGGCCCAGGTGAGAGCAAGCATGCCAATATTGGTATCTCATTACCAGGTACTGGAGAATCTCCAGCGGCTCCTGTGTTTGTTGATGGTGTCAAAGTTAAAACTTTGCGTGGTGACAAAATCGCCGAAGAGTTTCAATTGATTGTTGATGAATATGTCAAAAATACATATCAGAACAAAGTGAGTGGGTAAGAATATGAGTCAAGAAAAACAAGCAAGCCAGAATAAACAAAACAAAATCACTGGTGTGCGTGGCATGAATGACATGCTTCCAGCAGAGGCGCCACTCTGGGCTCACTTAGAGCAGTCTATCCAAAGTTTGGTAAGGGCCTATGGTTACCAGCAAATTCGTACCCCGATCGTTGAGCAAACAGCTCTTTTTAAACGCGGCATTGGCGAAGTCACTGACATTGTTGAAAAAGAGATGTATTCCTTTGAGGATGGGCTTAACGGTGAGCAGTTAACCTTGAGACCTGAGGGTACAGCGGCCGCTGTACGAGCTGTGATTGAGCACAACATGCTTTATGAAGGCCCAAAGCGTCTTTGGTACACGGGTCCAATGTTTAGACATGAGCGTCCACAGCGTGGTCGTTACAGACAGTTCCACCAGTTGGGCATTGAAGCTCTTGGTTTTGCTGGTCCAGACATTGATGCTGAAATCATTTTGATGTGCCAGCGTTTATGGGATGACTTAGGTTTATCAGGCATCAAGTTAGAGCTGAATTCACTGGGTCAAGCCAATGAGCGTGCGGCGCATCGAGGGGCTTTGATTGAGCATTTTAAAAAGCATGAATCTGAGCTTGATGAGGATTCAAAGCGACGCTTGGGTTCAAACCCTTTGCGCATTCTTGATAGTAAGAATCCTGCGATGAAAGCCATCGTTGAATCGGCTCCTCAAATCTTGAACTATTTGGGAGAAGAATCTCTTAAGCATTTTGAGGGTGTACAAAAGTTACTGAAAGCCAATAATTTGCCGTTCACCATCAATCCTCGTTTGGTGAGAGGTTTGGATTATTACAACTTGACTGTTTTTGAGTGGGTTACTACAGAGTTAGGTTCGCAAGGCACTGTTGCTGGCGGTGGTCGTTATGATCCTTTGATTGCTCAGATGGGTGGTAAGGATGCTCCAGCATGTGGCTGGGCCATGGGCATGGAGCGTGTGATTGAGTTAATGAAAGAGCAAGGCCTGACCAGTGATTTGGAGGCAGGGTGCGATATTTACATGTTGCATCAAGCCGGAGAAACACTTGAGCCTGCTTTTATCATGGCGGAGCGTCTGCGCAGTGCTGGTCTAGAGGTCATCTTGCACTGCTCCCCAGATGGTGAGGCTGCTAGCTTTAAATCACAAATGAAAAAAGCAGATGCTAGCGGTGCTGCATATGCGATTATTATTGGACCTGATGAATTGACTGCCAATCAAGTTCAGTTAAAAGATTTGCGTCGCGATGGGCAGCAAATCACAGTCTCAATGGATCAATTGGTTGATGAAGTAATTAATCAATTAGTCAGCACTTCAGAATAAGAGAGTAACTATGCATTTCAATTTAGAAGAACAAGAACAGTTAGCCGAGTTAAAGGCTTGGTGGAAGCAATATGGCAAGTGGCTGATTGCAATCCTTGTCCTTATTTTGCTTTCATACACTTCATACACGGCTTGGAATTGGTGGCAGAACCGATCATCTCTTGCTGCTAGCAAGCTTTATGACACATTGTTGATCTCTGCTCAAAAGCAAGATGTTCCAGGTGTTTTAAGAGCCACCAAAGATTTGCAAGATCAATACTCATCAACCAGCTACGCTGGTATGGCTGGATTGGTTGCTGCTCAAGTCGCCAATACCTCAGGTGATATGGGCGCTGCTGAGCAGCAGTTACGTTGGACCATGTCTAAAGCTTCATCAGATGCTCACCGTGATGTTGCCAGAGCTCGTTTGGTTTCTTTGTTGATTGATAAGCCTGATTTTGCTGATGCTGAAAAAGTGGCCAGTGCTTCAGTATCAAAAGCTTTTGAGCCATTGCTTCTTGAGAGACGTGGCGATGTTCAGTTGGCTCAACAGAAAACGGCTGAAGCGCGTCAGTTTTATCAACAAGCTTGGGATAAGTTGGCAAAGAATCCAGATGCTGCTGATGAAGCTAAACGTTTATTGAAGGTTAAATTAGATGCTGTTGGAGGTCGTTAATGACTAGGTCCTTATCTAAACTGGCATGGGCTTTTTTGGCTATCAGTGTCTTGGCCTCATGTTCCAGTGTTAAAAAGCGTGAGCCTGCAGCACTAACCAAAGTTGAAGAAAAAATTTCTGTTACCTCTGTTTGGTCAAGCAGCGTTGGCAAATCTGATACTTTTGTGATGAGACCAGTTTTGGCTGGTGATTATTTATACACCTCAGCTGGTAACGGTTTGATTTCAAAAATTGAAGTTTTGAC
>JBJOKN010000001.1:0-19820 GCA_046046075.1 Pseudomonadota bacterium | reverse complement strand
AGTTAATTTCTTCAGCCGGACCAATAAGGTTTCTTCTAAATAATGACCGCCTGGAGTAACAGGTAAAAAATGAGGTTTATCAGCAATCAATAAATGATCATCTTGGTAAATGATTTGTTCTTTAAAAGGAATGCGTTCCTCTTCTTGCACTCTCTTGAAGTAATAGATAAAGGTATTCGATTGATAAGGAGAAGAAACATCAAGGGTGATTCGATCAGCATCAAATACCAAGCCGTCATTCAGGCGTGAAATCCACTCTTCCTTAGAAATAGCGGGAAACTGATGAATTAAAAAGTCCAATACCGTCTGATGATTTAGATCATTCTGCGGTAAAAATACTTTACTGGGTGAAATGCCAGATTTGCTATTCATGAATAGGATTCTAATGACAACAAAGCCGCAATCATGCGGCTTTGTTGAGCTTACCTCGGTTTAATGATCTTCCATTAAGCCGCTGTTTCGCGACTTGCCTTCTTGCGCTCATGCTCTTTTAAGTAGCGTTTGCGGATACGAATGCTTTTTGGAGTAACTTCCACTAATTCATCTTCAGCAATGAATTCCACCGCATATTCCAAAGACATTTGAATCGCTGGCACAAGACGAACAGCTTCGTCAGTACCTGAAGCACGAACGTTGGTTAGCTGCTTACCTTTGATTGGGTTAACAATCAAATCGTTATCACGGCTGTGAATACCAATCACCATACCTTCATATAGTGCATCACCTGGAACAACGAACATGCGGCCACGATCTTGCAACTTCCATAAAGCGTAAGCAACTGCTTCACCATCATCTTGAGAAATCAATACGCCGTTGTGACGCTCGCCAACCATACCTTCTTTCATCGGACCGTACGCATCAAATGTATGGCTCATCAAACCTGTTCCGCGAGTCATGGTTAGGAAGTCGCCTTGGAAACCAATCAAGCCACGCGCAGGGATTCTGTATTCAAGACGTGTACGACCTTTACCGTCGGATACCATGTCTTGCAACTCGCCTTTGCGCTTACCCAACTCTTCCATCACAGCACCCTGAGTAGTGTCCTCAACGTCGACTGTTAAGTTTTCATACGGCTCAGTCTTAACGCCATTTTCTTCGTGGAAAACCACGCGAGGACGAGAAACAGCTAGCTCGTAACCTTCACGGCGCATGTTTTCAATCAAAATAGTTAAGTGCAATTCACCGCGACCTGAAACTTCAAACACAGTATCGTCATCTGTATCACTCACGCGCAATGCCATGTTTGACTTCAGCTCACGGTGCAAGCGATCACGGATCTGACGGCTGGTAATGAATTTACCCTCACGTCCTGCCAATGGGCTGGTGTTAACCATGAAGTTCATGGTCAAAGTTGGCTCATCAACCTTCAACATCGGTAAGGGATCAACTTTATCTGGTGCACAGACTGTTGTACCAATCGCCAAATCTTCAATACCATTGATCAATACGATATCGCCTGAAGCAGCCTGATCAACCTGAACGCGCTCAAGACCTTGGAACTTCAATACTTGGTTAACGCGACCATTGAATGGCGTACCATCTGGACCGTTTTGACAAACAACTTGTTGACCAGCTTTCACTGTGCCACGGCTGATACGACCTACACCGATTTTGCCAACATAGCTGTTGTAATCAATGGATGAAATTTGGAATTGCAAAGGACCATCTGGATCTTCGTCACGAATCGGTACATATTTCAATACTGTTTCAAACAATGGCGCCATGGTTCCCTCACGCACTTCAGGCGTTAAACCTGCATAACCAGCCAAACCAGAGGCGTAAACAACCGGGAAATCCAGCTGTTCTTCAGTTGCGCCCAATTTATCAAATAGTTCAAATGTTGCATTCACAACATAATCAATACGCGCACCTGGACGGTCTACTTTATTGACAACCACGATTGGTTTTAAACCGAGAGCCAAAGCTTTCTTGGTCACGAAACGTGTTTGCGGCATTGGACCTTCAACAGCATCAACCAATAACAACACACCATCAACCATTGATAGAACTCGCTCAACTTCACCACCGAAGTCAGCGTGTCCTGGGGTATCAACGATGTTGATGTGAGTACCTTCGTACTCAACCGCACAGTTTTTAGACAAGATCGTGATACCACGCTCTTTTTCAATATCATTTGAATCCATCACACGTTCGGCAACCTGTTGGTTGTCACGGAATGTGCCTGATTGACGTAGTAGTTGATCCACCAAAGTTGTTTTACCGTGGTCAACGTGGGCAATGATGGCGATGTTTCTTAAGGCGCGAATATTACTCATGGTTCTGCTTTCACTTTTTTCAATTGGTTAAATTCGTTACTGCTGCTGCTTGGGCAATCAAACGACGTGGGTGCAATACACCCTTGCGCCAGTCTGCGGTACCCATAAAATTGCAGGATTCAATCGTGCCGCGATAAATCCTCATTAACTCTTCATTACTACCCGCTTTACTCACAGGGACTCTTTGCCCAAGGCGTAAGCGATCTGCCTCTTCATTTGTAAGCCCCAATGAATTGAGGTCTTGTACGAGAGCATCTACTGGCAGTAAATACTCAGGCTTGATATTTTTATCTTGGTGATTATTTTTGACAGTTTCCAAGGTCACACCATGACCCAAACTCAAATGCCCCACCTTTTCACGGCGCAAGCCAATCAAATGAGCACCAGCACCTAAATAATCACCAATATCCTCAGCCAAGGTTCTGACATATGTTCCTTTGCTGCATGAAACTTCCAACTGAGCTACTGGCCATGAAATATCAACCCACTTCAATGAGTGAATCGTGACCTTCCTTGCCTCTCGCTCCAGTGTCTCGCCTGCACGGGCATATTCATACAAAGGCTTACCGTCACGCTTTAAGGCCGAGTACATCGGAGGAATCTGTGCAATTTCACCCGTGAACTTCTCAGCTACTTCAGCTAGTTTTTCCTGCAACAGATACGCATCTGTCACATCAAAATTAGCTTCCTTAACTTCAATCACTTCACCCTCGGCATCACCCGTAGAGGTTTTTTCACCAAACTTGATGGTTGCTAAATAAGTCTTATCAGCATCCAATAAGTCCTGTGAATATTTTGTTGCCTCACCCAAACAAACTGGCAACAAACCAGTCGCCATAGGATCCAAAGTCCCAGTATGTCCGGCTTTGTCCGCATCAAAGGCGCGTTTAACAATCGTGACAGCAGTTTGTGAGCTGATTCCTTCTGGCTTATCCAGAAGAACCACCCCATGAATACCTTGGGGCATGATTAAACCTTATCGTCGCGCAGTGCTTGATCTATTAAACGAGACATCTCAACGCCACGAGCCACAGATTCATCATGATGAAAATGCAAAGTTGGCACTGTGTGGATGTGCAATCGCTTAAATAACAATGAATGTAAATAACCAGCTTTTTCTCGCAAAGCAGCCAAAGCATTTTCAGGCTCGGCCCCAAGAACCGTGAAGAAAATTTTTGCGTGAGCCATATCAGTGGTTAGCTCGACCGCCTGCAAAGTGATCAACCCAACCTTAGGGTCGCGAATCTCACGCGGAATGAGCTCGGCCAAATCCCTTTGGATTTGGTCGGCCACTCGTTGATTACGATGATTTTTTACAGGCATGTTCTTTATCTAAAGCTATTAAAGTGTTCTAGCCACTTCTGTAACTTCAAATATCTCTAGTTGGTCGCCTTCTTGGATGTCGTTGTAATTCTTGAGAGATAGACCACACTCAAAACCACCCTTCACCTCTTTGACGTCATCTTTGAAGCGCTTCAATGAATCCAATTCGCCAGTCCATACAACCACGTTGTTACGCAATAAACGTGCGCGCGATGATCGCTTGACGACACCTTCAAGAACCATACAACCTGCGACAGAACCAACTTTAGATACTTGGATTACCTGACGGATTTCAACCAAGCCAGTGATTTCTTCTTTCTTCTCTGGCGTTAACATGCCGCTCATTGCAGCCTTCACCTCATCAACTGCGTCATAGATGATGTTGTAGTAACGAATGTCTACGCCATTTGCTTCAGCCAACTTGCGTGCCAATGCATCCGCACGAGAATTAAATCCAATCACCACAGCTTTTGAGGCAACTGCTAAGTTGATATCAGTTTCAGTGATGCCACCAACTGCTGCGTGAACAATCACGACCTTCACTTCGGCAGTGGAAAGCTTTTGTAATGACTGTGACAAAGCTTCTTGAGAACCTTGAACGTCTGCCTTGATGATGATTGGCAAGCTCTTAGCTTCAACACTACCCTCACCCATGTTCTCAAACATGCTTTCAAGTTTCACAGCTTGTTGTTTGGCCAACTTCACATCACGGAATTTGCCTTGACGGAACAAAGCGATCTCACGAGCTTTACGCTCATCAGCAACAGCAATAACTTCTTCACCAGCCGCAGGAACTTCTGATAGACCTTGAATTTCAACTGGGATTGATGGGCCAGCCTCATTACAAGGCTTACCGTTTTCATCCAACATGGCGCGAACACGACCAAAAGATGAACCCGCCAAAATCATGTCGCCACGACGTAAAGTACCTGACTGAACCAAGATAGTTGCAACTGGTCCCTTACCTTTATCTAGACGAGCTTCAATGACTAGACCCTTAGCTGCAGCTTCTTTTGGAGCCTTTAGCTCAAGAACTTCAGCTTGCAATAAAACGTTTTCTAAAAGCTCATCAATACCTGTACCAGCCTTGGCTGAAACTGGAATGAATGGTGAGTCACCACCGTACTCTTCAGGAACAACTCCCTCAGCTACCAATTCTTGTTTGACGCGCTCAGGATTTGCTTCAGGCTTATCAATTTTGTTGATTGCAACAACCAATGGAACGCCAGCAGCTTTCGCATGCGCAATCGCTTCTTTGGTTTGTGGCATCACACCGTCATCTGCAGCCACCACCAAGATAACAATGTCAGTTGCTTGAGCACCACGAGCACGCATCGCCGTAAAAGCTTCGTGACCTGGCGTATCCAAGAACGTGATCATGCCACGTGGAGTTTCTACGTGATAAGCACCAATGTGCTGGGTAATACCACCCGCCTCACCTGATGCAACTTTGGCGCGACGAATAGAATCCAACAAAGATGTTTTACCGTGGTCAACGTGACCCATCACCGTGACCACTGGTGGTCTTGTGATCAACTCAGCATCATGCGCATCGGTTGTTAAATCTGTATCTGGTTCATCTAACTTAGCAGCAAAAGCTTTATGACCCATCTCTTCCACAATGATCATCGCTGTATCTTGGTCCAAAACTTGGTTAATCGTAACCATTTGCCCCATACCCATGAGCAACTTGATCACTTCTGCAGCTTTGACCGACATTTTGTGAGCCAATTCAGAAACAGTGATTGTTTCTGGAACATGAACATCTCTTACCACTGGCTCAGTTGGTGCCACAAAGTTAGTTGGCACATCAGAAGCTTGCTGTTGATTCTTTCTTTTGCCACCGCCTGTGCGCCAGCTACCTGATCCACCAGTTGTATCACCACGTGTCTTTAATCCGCCAGCGCGCTTCTTACCATCTTCCTGCCAAGTCGAAGATGACTCGGTTGATTTAATGGTCTTAGCACCTGGCTTAACTTTGTCTTTTTTCTTATCTTCCGCACCCTCAGCCTTGACTGGCTTATGAAGAGTGCCCTTCTTTTCTTCTTCTGCTGGCTTGGCTGCCTTTAGAACTCTAGCAGGCGCATTCATCATGTCACGAATCGCTAATGCTTCAGCTTCAGCCTTTGCACGACGCAAACGAATACTTTCTAATTCATCATCACGAACTTTTGCAGCGGCAGTAGCTGCCACTTTTTCTTTTTCGTCGTTTTCAGCTTTAGCCTTATCTTCTTCAGCACTCGATTTTTCTTTTTTATCGGCTTTTGCTGCCTTTGTTTTTGCCTCAGCTTTTTCAGATTCTTCGCGAGCTTTACGATCCATCTCAGCTTGCATATCAGCTTCTTGACGAGCCAACAATTCAGCTTGACGCTTGGCTTCAGCCTCTCGTTTTGCTAACTCAGCATCATCCAAAATATTGGCAGTTGAAGCTGCTACAGCTGCTGCTGGCTTTTCAAGCTCTGGCGCTGGTTCATCTTTAGCAGATTCATCACGCTTAACCAATACGCGCTTTTTACGAACCTCAACTTGAACTGTGCGAGTTTTACCAGCAGAGTCTGCCTGGCGAATCTCAGTCGTTTCACGCTTAGTCAAAGTAATCTTCTTGCGTGCAGTAGTGTCAGAGCCATGAGCAACTTGCAAATGCTCAAGCAATTTCGTTTTATCTTTTTCAGTCAGCTTATCTTCCGCTGCTGTTTTATTAATTCCGGCAGCCTGAAGCTGCTCCAGCAATGCTGCTGGAGTGCGCTTCAGTTCTTTTGCCAAATCTTCTACGGTCGTGGTCGCCATGCGAACCCCTTATGAATCAGTTAAACCAGTGTGCACGAGCTTTCATAATGAGAGCTTTTGCGTCTTCTTCGTTGATGCCAGTCATTTCAACTAATTCATCAACAGCCAATTCCGCTAGGTCATCACGGGTATGGACATTACCTTCTGCCAATTTGGCAACAAGATTCGTAGTCATACCTTCTAAGCTACGTAGATCTTGCGACACCTCTTCAACACGCTCTTCTTTTGCCAACTCCATTGTTAACAAAGAGTCGCGTGCGCGAGTACGCAATTCATTCACAGTATCTTCATCAAATGCATCGATTTCTAGCATTTCTGATAAAGGTACATATGCAACTTCTTCCAAACTATTGAAGCCTTCTTCAATCAAAATATCAGCAACCTCTTGGTCCACGTCCAACTTATCCATGAACAAGGCGCGAACTTTTTCTGATTCTTCTTCAGTTTTTTGTGCAGACTCTTCTGGAGTCATGATGTTGATGTGCCATCCAGTTAACTCACTGGCCAAACGAACGTTTTGACCACTGCGGCCAATGGCGATTGCCAAGTTTTCTTCATCAACAACCACATCCATCGCGTGCTTCTCTTCGTCCACCATGATTGATTGAACTTGAGCAGGTGCTAAGGCACCAATCACAAATTGCGCTGGATCTTCAGACCACAAAACAATATCTACTGCTTCGCCAGCAACTTCATTACGAACTGCTGTAACGCGTGTGCCGCGCACGCCCACACATGTACCAATTGGGTCAATGCGCTTGTCGTGTGCAACAACAGCAATCTTTGCACGGATACCAGGATCACGAGCGGCGCCCTTGATCTCTAGTAAACCCTGCTCCATTTCAGGAACTTCATTCTCAAATAACTTGATCAAGAAATCAGGGGCCGTTCTTGATAGCTCGATCTGTGGGCCACGGGCTTCACGATCAACTTTCAAAATAAAACCACGCACGCGGTCTCCGCTGCGCAAGTTTTCTTTTGGAATCATTTGGTCACGACGCAACAAAGCTTCAACGCGACCAGATTCAATGATCAAACCATTTTTATCGGCGCGCTTCACAGTGCCGGTCATGACGTTTTCGCCACGCTCCAAATAGTCGTTCAAAATCTGCTCACGCTCAGCATCACGAATGCGCTGCAAGATCACTTGCTTCGCAGTTTGAGCACCGATACGTCCAAAAGCAACAGACTCAACTTGCTCTTCAATGTAATCACCGATTTCAATGTCAGCAATTTGTTCTTTTGCTTCAAATGAAAGAATCTCTTTGTCTGGCTCTTGCAGACCTGCTTCGTCAGGCACCACCAACCAACGGCGATATGTTTCATATTCGCCAGTGTTGCGATCAATGGCAACGCGAATATCCACATCTTCTTCGTAACGTTTCTTACTTGCAGAGGCCAAGGCCATCTCAAGTGCTTCGAATACGATATCTCGTTCAACGTTTTTCTCGCGTGCTAAAGCGTCAGCTAGCATGAGGACTTCACGACTCATGATTTTCTTCCTTTGAAATCAACTACGGGAACCAACCGAGTTTTTTCAACCTCGGCCAGAGTAAATTCAAACATTGCCTCGCTACCGTCTGTGTTTTTAATTAACAGACCTAACTTGGCATCAATAGAATCAGCGTCACCGCTGATCAAGCCCTGCAAAACACCTACATAGTTCTTTCGGCCAGCATGTGCGACGCGCAATTTGACATTTGCTTCCAAACCCATGAATCGGATATGGTCAGCCACTGTTTTTACAGGTCGGTCCAAGCCTGGTGAGGAAACTTCTAATCGATCGTAGTTAACGTTATCTACAGGCAAGCTGTAATTCAGATGACGACTCACTTTTTCACAATCAGTAATATCAATCGGACGCTCAAAATCAACGTTTTCAATTGTGACGCGCAGCAAACCTCGACCCTCTCGTTCGATATCAACGAGTAGGTAACCCAGGCTCTTAAGAGCGTCAGCAATCAAAACTTGTTCGTTCGCCATCGACTATTACGTTTTCTTTCACCAAAAAAAAATGGGCATATAGCCCATATTCCTAAACAAAAAGAACATGCCCGACCTACGTTGAACGCAACTTTAGCCGGAACTACTAAACAGTTGAATTATATAAGAACTTGCCAGCCCTGCCAAGGGATATCCCCTAGCTTTACTCACAATTTAACTGGGTTTTGAGAATTTTTTGCCAAATTTACCCCCAGGTTTACCACCTGGAGAGCGATTTTGCCCCTGTCCAGAGCGAGAACCGCCCTGACCAGGACCTTTTTTACCAAATTTTTGACCAGAACGAGGTTTATCAGCACCACTGCCAAATGCACTACCATGGTGCACACCCGCCTGACTATCCTCGTCACGACGTTGCCCAAAACCGCCTGAGCGACCTCCTTGACCTGGTTTTCCTTGGCCAGGCTTACCACCGTGACCCGGTTTACCTCTTCCACCACCATTACTGCTGCCCTTATATCTACCACCGCGATCATCTGCATGACCTTGAGCAAAGCGGTTGGTGTTGGATGCTTGTCTTAACGCATCCTTAGAACCCCAATAAGAAACTGAGGTTTGCATTGGATCAGGTTGACCGCCACTGTGCTCACGCTGATTGCGGTTACCGCCCTCGCGTGGATCACGACGTGATTTCTCACCCATGCCCTGAGGAACTTTCAAGCCAGCCATTTTCATGAGCTGCACAATTTGATCTGATGGGACTTCTTCCCAACGACCACGACGTAATCTTGGAGGTAATACAAACAAGCCATAACGTGTGCGAATCAAGCGAGACACAATGTGTCCGACCGCTTCAAACATTCGACGCACCTCACGGTTACGACCTTCTGTCAAAGCCACGTGATACCAACGATTAGCGCCCTCTCCGCCACCACTGACCAAGCGCAAGAACTTAGCGACGCCGTCATCTAAATTGATACCAGTTTTCAATAATTTTTCTTGCTCAGGCTCTAAATCACCCAAAATGCGAGCAGCATATTCACGTTCAACCCCATAGCGTGGGTGCATCAAGCGATTAGCTAACTCACCAGATGTGGTGAACAACAAGAGACCTTCAGTATTGAAGTCCAATCGACCGACCGCAATCCAACGACCTTGCTTGGCTTTAGGCAAGCGGTCAAACACGGTTGGACGACCTTCAGGATCAGACTGACTAACAATTTCACCTGCGGGCTTGTGATAAAGAATCACGCGCGGTGGTTTCGTTTGAATCTTGCGATGAACCATCTTGCCATTGATTCTGACTTGATCAGTTGGTCCAACACGTTGACCAATGTGGGCAGGCATACCGTTAACTGAAACTCGACCTTGAATAATCAAGTCTTCCATGTCACGGCGCGAACCCATTCCAGCATCCGCTAGAACTTTGTGCAACTTAACGGTGTCTTCGTCAAATCCTTCTTCATCAACATCATCAAGGTCAGACCAGACTTCATCACGCAAACTTAAAGGAAGTTCATCGACACTAGAGAACTGCAAACCTGGCATCGCCTCTTCTTCAGCATGCGCCTCTTTTGTTTCTGATTCAGATGAATGTGGCTCAGCCTCTAACTCAGCCAATGTCTGAGCAACCATGTCATGAGTCACTTCAGTTTCAACTTCTGGCGTATCCAAGCTGGCATCAAACTCACCTGAAACAACAGATGCAAACAGAGCTTGGCTTTCTTCGCTAACAGGGCTTACTTTTGGCTCTTGATGGCGTGGCTGATTTCCTCTATCGCCGTTATTACCTTTATTTCTTGGACCCCTGGCAAATCTATCGCCACGATCACCTCTTGGAGGACGCTGCCCACGAGGAGGTCTTGTTGCTTCCTCACCTTCAGCTAAAGCTTGCTCTTCGGACCCTGCTTCAGTCACTTGATTTTCGCCTGCAGGCTGATCACTAACAGATGTATTTTCATCACGTGGACGTCTGCCGCGGCCTTTATTAAATGGGCCACGACCTGTTCTTTTTGGACGAGTCTCATTGTTTTCAACAGCCTCTTGCCCATCAATCTTGGCAGGCTGTTCAGATTCAAATTCAGGACTAGTCATTAGTTTTTTCGTTATTGGATTTTGTATCGGTATCAGGAGCTTCAGCATCACTCGCTGGGGCTGAAGTGTCAGCTACATCGGTCACATCAGATGCGCCCTCAGGAGAGGCAACTACTTCACCTTCAAATTCCATGACTCGCTGTGCTACGGATTCAGCTTGAGCTGATGCATCATCGAGCATGGGTAGTTCTTGCAAAGTGGTCAAACTTAAATCATTTAAAAACTGGCGCGTTGTTGCGTATAGACCAGGACGTCCAACTGTATCTTTATGACCGACTACTTCGATCCATCCGCGATCTTCCAACTGTTTCACCACGTTAGAGCTAACTGTCACACCACGAATCTCTTCAATCTCGCCCCTTGTCACAGGTTGACGATAAGCGATGATGGCCAAAGTTTCCATCACAGCTCTTGAGTACTTTGGTGGCTTCTCAGGAGTCAAGCGATCCAAATACTCACGCATCGATAAACGACTCTGAAAACGCCAGCCAGTCGCCAGCTCTAAAAGCTCCATGCCCTTCTCTTCCCAATCTGCCTGAATCTGAGCAAGTGCCTCATTCAACTCCTCTACAGAAAGTTCTTCTAAGAACAAACGACGTAAATCGTTGATGGTCATGGGTTCATCTGCACATAAGAGTGCAGTTTCAAGCACCAGCTTGAGCTGTTCAGGAGTCATAAATTTAAAAAGGGAATCTGTTTATATTTGGGTTAAGGATGTCTGGCTAATAGATACCAGAAATCTCATCATTATTATTTAACCAACTAGGTCTGTATTGTAATTCAAACTTCAGCCAATGCAAAAACCACCTTTTAGAAGAGCATCAGGCAAGGTAACAGCCCTATATAGACCAAACAGTCCAGTAAAAATCATCAAACCTGCGGCCAAATAACGTGCCCAAGCTTGATGACCCCAAGCTGCAATACGTGCAGAAAACCCAGAAATCAACATCAGATTGGGCAAAGTACCCAATCCAAAAGCCAGCATCAACAGCCCTCCTGATAAACCATCTCCAGATAAAAAAGCTAAAGGCAAAATGCTGTAAATCAAACCGCAGGGGACCAAACCCCACACCAAACCAACTAAAAAGTGTGAATTGCGACCAGGCTGATGAAGAGATTTAGATAATTTTGACCACAAGGAAGCAGTTTTTGTATTGAACCAAACCTCCCACGCTGAGGTTTTCGTCTTATTTTTAGTCAAAATAAGGTAGCCCTGAAATAAAAAAATCAGTGCAGCAAGAGCAAACAGGGCTCTTTGAACTGGTAGCCACCCTTGCTGCCAGAGCGGGAAACCCAAAGTTCCAGCCAAAACACCCAATAAAACATAAGTAGAAATTCTGCCCAAATGGGTCAGAAATTGCTCAAAAACCAGCTTTTTTCTGGAAATAAATCGCAAAGTGGCAGCATTTTGCTCAGCAGAAGGATTTTGCTTGGCACGCTCCAAGCCAGCAGCAATGCCCCCACACATCAAAGCACAGTGCCAACCACTGACCAAGGCACCAATAAATATTGTCAAAAATAATGTCGAAGTGACCATACTTACTGAATATTCCTAAGTGGTATTGTTAAGTGCGAAGTAATAGAATAGTACCAATGTGTTCTCTGCAACTGCATTGATATAAAGCAAATAACCATGAATCGTATCGCCACCACTGAATCCGCCAATAAATGCTCAACATGTGTTTTGGGGCAATTTTGTCTTCCAGTTGGCCTAAATTCTGAAGAAATTGGCAAAATCGATTCACTGGTCACAGAGAGAGTTCGCCTTAAAAAAGGAGATGTCCTTTACCGCCAAGGCGAAACTTTGAGTGCTGTTTATGGAATTAAATTTGGCACTCTCAAAACCGAATACGCACTCCCCGATGGCCGCGAACAAATCACAGGATTTCATCTACCAGGTGAAATGCTGGGCTTAGACGGTATCGGCAACAATCACTATCAGTCAAATGCAATTGCATTAGAGGATAGTGAAGCGTGCGTGGTTAAGTTCAATGAATTTGAAGTCTTAGCAAGACAAATTCCATCTCTTCAACAGCAATTTCACCGCATCTTGAGTAAAGAGTTAACTCAAGATCAACGTCACCTTCTCTCTTTGGGCAGCCTTCGAGCTGAGGAACGCTTAGCCAGCTTCTTATTAAATTTTTCAGATCGTCTTGCAGCCAGAGGATATTCGCCTAGTGAATATCACTTGCGCATGAGTCGTGAAGAAATTGGTAGCTATTTAGGTATTCAGCTAGAAACCGTCAGCCGATTATTCTCACGCTTCACTGAATCAGGCCTGATTCAAATCAAGCAACGTCACATCAAATTGATTGATATGAATGGTCTTCTTGAGTTAGCGGGCAAATCTAGCGCTATTCATTGCGCATCCCACGCTTAATCTTCAAATTTTTGGCCGTAATAAAAAAGCAGCTTAAAGCTGCTTTTTTATTACATCAGATGAAAACCCTACATCTCTTAAAGTAAACCACCGTCTGCTTTTTCATTCAGATCACAAACGGATCCGGGCAAGATATAAATAGTCAAAGCACTTGAAAGTGCACATAAGAACCAAAAACAAAAAAATCCAACTGTATAAATTGCTTCTTTAGATGCCCTGATGGGTTGATCTAAAAATACCAAATCCTCAGGTTGCACCAAAGTAAAAAATATTCCCTCAGCAATCCCGCCCACCAAGAAAGATGGCCACAAGATCCACATCCATAAACGGCATTTCATTTGGTCACCTGTTCTATCTTTAAGCCCTGCTTAACAACTCCCTCACGAATAGTCTGATCGACGTCTTGCGTAAAGGCAAACCAGATAGTGATGGCTGCACCCACCGCACCAATCGCTGGACCACTGATGATCAACCATGGCCATAATTGTTTCCACCAGGGTTTTGTATCTTGTTCTTTTGGCATAAAGTTTCCTTTTTGTACTCCAGCTTTTAGCTTTAAATCTTACTCTTATCTTGGCACAATAAAACTAGATTTCTCATCACGAACTCTTAGAGTATTAGAGGCGTTTGGGCCACTTTCGCTTGCTTCAATATCAAAACTGATTGGGTGAGTACCTGTTTTAACATCATCAATCGCCACCCTGACCTTTACTGGTATCAATAGATTGCTTGATGGGCTCACTATAAGCTCACTGATTTCTTTACCTTGAGAACTTAAAATATGCATGCCTGGTAAACCGGTGGCAACAATGCTGACTTTCATCGGGTTCTCAGAAGAGTTCATGATTTGCAAGCGATAAACGTTTTCAATCATGGTGCCTTCAATTTCTCTAGCCAAAGCACCACGATCACGCATCACGTCGACCCGCAAAGGATTGCGCAAAAATACTGAGCTGGCAAATGCTATCAACAACACTGACATGATGCCGATGTAAATCAAAACACGTGGCCTGAAAATGTAATGTCGAGCCTTCTTGTTATCCATGTGCTCAAGCATTGCACGTTCAGATGTATAACGAATCAAGCCTTTGTCGTAACCAACCTTATCCATCACTTGGTCACAGGCATCGATACAAGCACCACAACCAATGCACATGTATTGCAAACCATCACGGATATCAATACCTGTTGGACATACCTGAACACAAATACTGCAATCAACACAATCGCCTAATCCAAGCTCTTTATGATTGGCTGCTTTTGATCGGCTGCCGCGTGGATCCCCACGAGTTTTGTCATAAGTAACAACAAACGTATCTTTATCCACCATCACACTTTGAAAGCGTGCATAAGGGCACATGTACTTGCATACTTGTTCACGCATGAAGCCTGCATTACCCCAAGTAGCAAAGCTATAGAAGATCAACCAAAATGCTTGCCAAGGTCCTAAAGTGAATGCAATCAGTTCAGCACTCAAGACCTTGATAGGTGTGAAGTAGCCAACGAATGTAAATCCAGTCCACAAGGCAATCAAAATCCATAGAGCATGTTTGGTAATTTTGATGCGCCATTTACGGAAACTCCATGGCCACTCTTCCCCATCCAAACGAATGCGAGCAAAGCGATCTCCCTCAACCTTGCGCTCTATCCACATGAATATTTCTGTGTACACAGTCTGTGGACATGCATACCCACAGAACAAACGGCCGGCAACTGCTGTGAATAAGAAAAGTGCTAAAGCTGAAAGAATTAGCAAAAGAGTCAGATAAATAATGTCTTGCGGCCAGAGAACCAAGCCAAAGATATAAAACTTACGAGACACCAAATCAAAGAGGACGGCTTGACGATCGTTCCACTGTAACCATGGCAAACCATAAAAGAGTACTTGTGTTGCAAGTACCAATATCAAACGCCATTTGGCAAAAACCCCACTCACTGAGCGGGGGTAAATCTTGCGCCTTACTTCGTAAAGAGATAGCTCAACAGTATTTTGTGAGCCACTCTCATCAGCTAGAAAGTCATTTGACATTATTTGCCAGTTTTATCTTTAACGTTTGATAAACCCCAAACGTAAGCAGTTAACAAATGAATCTTTTCAGGAGTCAAAATTGTTTCATGAGCTGGCATCATGCCGTTACGGCCTTTTAATACTGTTTCAATGATAGTTGCCTCTGAGCCACCATATAACCAAACTTTATCTGTCAAGTTAGGTGCACCCATGGCTGCCATACCCTTACCTTCAGCACCATGACAAGCAGCACAATTTGATTTGTAAACTTCTGCACCACGACCCACCTTGATTTGATCAGCAGCTAACCCAGATAAGCTACGCACATAATTAGCCACATCAGAAACTTGGGCACTCTCAAGATGAGCAAAGGCAGGCATCACACCAGCGCGACCAGCAATCAGAGTTTGTTTGATGTCTTGAGTATCACCACCATATAACCAATCAGTGTCTGCCAAATTAGGAAAACCTTTTGAACCACCCGCATCTGAGCCATGACATTGAGCACAATGGTTCAAGAAAAGACGTTGACCCATCTCGCGCGCAGCAGGATCAGCTGCCACTTGTTTTGCATCCATGCTCATATATTTAGCGTAGACCGGCTTTAATTGCTCGTTTGCTTGAACCACAGATGATTCGTGAGCATTGCGCGTGGTGTAACCCAAAGAGCCCTCATAAGTACCCATACCTGGGTACAAGATCAAGTAAACAATTGCAAAAACACATGACAACACAAACATCCACATCCACCAACGTGGCAACGGATTGTTTAATTCACGCAAATCGTCATCCCATACATGACCAGTATCAGCTACAGAACCATCAGCTTCGTAGGTAACATTAGTTTTGCGCTGTGAGAACAATAGATACAGACACCAAATAATTCCTACACCTGTAACAACAGCAATATAAATGCCCCACCCACCATTGAAAAAATCACTCATGATTGATCCTTATTTTCCTTCTTGTATTCATCCGGGAGATTGAATGGCAATTGTGCTGACTCATCATTAGCAGCTTTGCGGTTGGCAGACCATGCCCACCAAACAATGCCCACAAAAAACACCAAACCTAAAACGGTCGATGTTGCAGATAGGTAAGGCACAATATTTTCCATTGCTCTCTCTTAATTGAAATTACTGACTTGCCGTTGTTTTGACAGGGTCAACCGCACGACGATTAGTTCCCAAACCTTGCAAGTAAGCAATCAAAGCATCCTCTTCAGTTTTACCTTCTAGCTCTTTAGGACCATTGGCAATTTGCTCCTCTGTATAAGGAACACCTAAACGACTAAGAGCTCTCATGTGAGCAGAAATATCACCCACATTGCTGGCTGGTGCTTTAGCTAACCATGGGTAGCCAGGCATATTTGATTCAGGCACGACATCGCGAGGATTGCGCAAGTGAATACGGTGCCAGTCATCAGAATAACGACCACCTACACGAGCCAAATCTGGGCCTGTGCGCTTTGATCCCCATAAGAATGGGTGATCAAATACGGATTCGCCAGCCACTGAATACGGGCCATAGCGCTCAGTCTCAGAGCGCAAAGTACGAATATGCTGTGAATGGCAACCCAAACAACCTTCGCGTTGATAGACATCGCGACCAGCTAAACGAAGTGCTGAGAATGGAACAACTCCTTCAGCTGGTTTGGTAGTTGAATGCTGGAAAAATAATGGCACGATTTGTACCAAACCAGCAATCGCCACAACAAATATTGTCATCACAATCAGCCAACCCGCATTGGTTTCTAGCGTGTTGTGAGAGAAGAATTTTTTATTATCAGACATGGTATCTCTCCTTATGCTTAGTGGGCAGCTGCCAAGTTAGCAGTTGGAATTGGCGCATCAACAAATTTCTTGTTTTGAACAGTTTTCAAAACGTTGTATGCCATCACAAACATCCCTGACAAGAAACATAAGCCACCTAATAATCGAATCATGTAGAAAGGGTAAGTTGCTTTCACTGATTCAACAAAGCTGTATGTCAAAGTACCGTCTGGTTGGAAGGCTCTCCACATCAAACCTTGCATCACACCAGCAATCCACATAGCTGCGATGTAAAGAACCACACCGATGGTAGAAATCCAGAAATGCAATTCAATTAACTTGGTGCTGTACATTTCTTTTTGACCTACCAAACGTGGAATCAAGTAATACATTGAACCAATCGTGATCATCGCCACCCAACCCAATGCACCAGAGTGCACGTGACCAATGGTCCAGTCGGTGTAGTGTGACAAGCTGTTCACAGTCTTGATTGACATCATTGAGCCTTCAAACGTAGACATACCGTAGAAAGACAAGGCTGTGATCAAGAACTTCAAAATAGGATCGCTGCGCAATTTATGCCATGCGCCTGACAAAGTCATGATGCCGTTGATCATGCCACCCCATGAAGGTGCCAATAGAATCAATGAGAACACCATACCTAAAGACTGAGTCCAGTCAGGCAAAGCTGTGTGTTGCAAGTGATGAGGACCTGCCCACATGTAGGTGAAGTTCAATGCCCAGAAGTGAACAATTGATAAACGATATGAATAGATTGGACGTTCTGCTTGCTTAGGAATGAAGTAATACATCATGCCCAAGAAGCTCGTTGTTAAGAAGAAACCAACGGCATTGTGACCATACCACCACTGCACCATCGCATCTTGTGCGCCTGAATAAGCAGAATAAGACTTGAATAAGCTAGCTGGCATTTCCAAGTTATTGAAAATATGCAACATCGCAATGGTTAAGATGTATGCGCCAAAGAACCAGTTAGACACATAGATGTGTTTGGTTTTGCGTTTGATCACTGTGCCAAAGAAAACCACAGCGTAAGCAACCCAAACCAATGTGATCAAAATATCAATCGGCCACTCAAGCTCAGCGTACTCTTTCGATGTTGTGAAACCCAATGGCAAAGAAATCGCTGCAGCAACAATTACCGCTTGCCAACCCCAAAAGGTGAAAGAAGCTAACTTATCGCAAAATAAACGAACCTGACAGGTGCGTTGCACGATGTAGTAGGAAGTTGCGAACAAGGCGCTGCCACCGAAGGCAAAAATCACAGCATTGGTATGCAATGGACGTAAACGACCATAACTCAACCAAGGAATGTTCATTGTGATATCAGGCCAGATCAGCTGTGCAGCCAAAATCACCCCAACCAACATGCCAACAATGCCCCAAAGCACTGTTACCAAAGCAAATTGGCGAACAACTTTGTAGTTAAAGTTGTCTTGCGTATTACCCACGGTTAATCCCATGGTTTCTCCCTTACTAGCCGATAGGCCGATTAATCCTATGGCGATTTTAAAAATTGAAGGGGAAAAAGACCTTGATATAGGTCAAGTTCTGGGACTAAAGATTAATCTTTTTGCTTAGCTGAAGAGCTTGGTGATGATTTGTCTACGACACGAGTGGATGAAATATCATCATCCATCAAAATTGAATGCCCGGGACCTTCTAAGTCCTCAAACTGGCCACTTTTGACAGCCCAATACAAAATCAAAACAATCACAGCAACAACCACCAGTGACATTGGGATGAGTAAATAAAGACTTTCCATGTGACTAGTCTAGCTTATTCATCATTAGGAAAACTTATTAACTCGTTTTTCTTAAGCGCCAGGCATTAATAGTAACGGCTAAAGATGAGAGGCTCATTCCGATGCCTGCGATCCACGGATTCACTAAACCCATCATTGCAACTGGTATGGCAATCACGTTGTATACGAAAGCCCAAATCAAATTTTGGCGCATGATGATTTTGGTTTTATCAGCCAGCACCAAAGCTTGCGATAAAGGTTTGAGTGATTCCGTGGTCAAGACAGCATCAGCTCCTGCTTGAGCCAATGGCGCACCGCTGCCTACTGCAACTGAGATATTCGCCTTGGCTAAAAATGGCGCATCGTTCACACCATCACCAACAGCCCATACGACCTTACCCTCTTCTTGCAAAGTCTCACTGAATGAAAATTTATCTTCAGGTAAAGCACCACCAAGGTGATGTTTGATTCCAAAGTAATGAGCCCACCAAGCAACGGTTTGTTGATCATCACCTGACAAAAGATGAACTTGAATACCTCGTGCTTGAACCTGTTTGATAAATTGCATCGCTCCTGGTCTTGGCGTATCAAATAAAGCAAACACCGCCAACAATCCTTGATCATCTTTTAAATAAACCAAACTGGCCTGTTCGTTTTCTTGGCCTATTGAAATTGGCTGAAGATTCAGCCACTGACGCGAACCCAATTGATAGATACCTGAACGCAGACCCTTACCAAGCTCACTCACTGGGGCTTCACTCAAAATGACTGGCTGAATATCTTGTTTTTGTGCGGCCTCTAAAATTGCCAAAGCCAAAGGATGCTTTTGTCCAGACTCCATGGCTGCTGCAATTGCTAGCACCTGCTCTTCCGAGTAACCTGGACGCAAGGCCAGAACTGCCTTTAGCTCAGGATGGCCCGTGGTGAGGGTACCTGTTTTATCAATCACCAAATCTGTTGCTTTAGCCAAAGTCTCCATCACATGACCTCTGACTACCAATAAACCTAGTTTTGTAATGGCTCCTTGAGCTGCAGCCATCGCTGCAGGTGTGGCCAAAGATAAAGCGCAGGGACAGCTTGCCACCAGAACTGCAACCGCTGTTTCCCAAGCTTTAAGTGGTTCTAAGAAATACCAGGCAATCGCGGTTAGCCCAGCAGCTAGCATCAAGAACACCACAAAATAACCAGCCCATTTTTCTGCCAAGCCAACTACTTGAGGTTTTGCTAATAACGCCTTATCAAGCAATGAGGCAATACCAGCGATTCTTGTGCCTTGCCCTAAAGCCGTAATGCGCATCACAATCGGACTAACAATGTTGTGACTTCCTGCGTACAAAATATCACCCATTTTTTTAGACACTGGTCGCGACTCTCCAGAGAGAATCGCTTCGTTCAAACTGGCTTCACCAGAGAGTAAAACGCCATCTACTGGAATCACATCACCAGGAGCAATACGCAACACATCACCAATCAC
>JBJOKN010000099.1:0-5055 GCA_046046075.1 Pseudomonadota bacterium | reverse complement strand
AGTCGCTGCTGTGGCCATGGGAGAGTCAAGCCAAATGTTGAGGTGAGGTAAACGCTTTTGGCGAACCAGTTCAATCAACATCAACAGTATTTCTTGGGCGCGACCCACGGCAAATGCTGGCATCACAATATTGCCAGCATGTTTCATGGTTTCTGATATGACTGTTACCAATTCATCCTTGGTGTCATTTAAAGTGCGATGCAAGCGATCGCCATAAGTTGATTCAACCATTAAGATATCAGCCGATTCAATTAAATCAGGATCGGGCATCAAGGGTTGACCAAACATGCCCAAATCACCTGAGGCAACGACACGTTTCTTTTTGTCTGGTTGCTCAATATCAATCACTGCAATGCCTGATCCCAAAATATGGCCTGCATTTCTGAAGTGAGCTTGAATACCATCGATTGGCTCAAATACTTGGCCATATTCATAGGCTTTCAGTTGAGAAAGGCACTCTGTGGCTTGCTTTACGCTATAAAGAACCTGCGGCAAATCCCCATGCCATTTACCTAATTTTTGTTTTCTCTCGGCACGCTCAAAATCACTCTCTTGAATATGAGCACTATCTAATAGAAGGATATTCAGAAGAGCTTTGGTGGCTTTGGTGCAATAAATCGTGCCTTTGAATCCTTGGGCGCAAAGTCTTGGTAGCAAACCACTGTGATCAATGTGAGCGTGCGTCAAAATCACGAAGTCTAGATCTGCTGGGTTAAACGGCAATTCCTCTAGGTTTTTTTCGTCTGCATCTCTGCCACCCTGAAACATCCCGTAATCAATCATGAAGCAAAACTTTTCACCCTTGATTTCACCCTCAAGATAATGACGAGATCCAGTGACCTCTCCGGCTGCTCCAAAAAACTTGATATGCATTCTTTTCCTATGCCCTGTTAGGCTTATTTGCTCAATGATTTCTTGAGGGTTGTGACGATTGCATCAACATCATTGATGACCTCAGCGCCTTTAAGATGATCGCCATTTAAAAATCCATGCTCATCTGCCTGCTTCAAGAAAGCCAATAATCGGTCGTAATAGTTGCCCCAGTTGGCAATGATGATTGGTTTATTGTGTGCTCCAACCTGAAGGCCTGTCCAAACTTCGAATAGTTCATCTAGAGTGCCAAGGCCGCCAGGCAAAATTAAAAAAGCATCTGACTTTTCAATCATCATGCGCTTTCTTTCGATGATGTCATCAACCACAAATAATTCAGTCAATTGTTGTTGAATTGGTTCTCGTGAGGTCAGGCCTTTAGGGATGATGCCAATCACTGAGCCATTTGCTTCAATAGCGGCTTTGGCAACTGCCCCCATCAATCCGAGGCGACCCCCACCAAAAACTATGCCAAATCCTGCATAACTAAGTTCTCTGCCTATTTCGGCAGTTTTGGCAATCATGTCTAGGTTATTGCCGTCACGTGACCCACAAAATATACAAATGTTTTTCTTCATGCCTCAAGCATAATCTACTTCGACACCCATTTTGAAGATAGGGCTGTCTCAGAGTAAGATTTAGGTATTGGGAGGGTTCTCCCATCGACATTCAAAGGTATTCAATGCTTTCATCCATTTTGGCAATCAGTGCTGGAGCCTCATTAGGGGCGGTTTTGCGCTGGCTGTTGAGCTTGGGTTTGAATGCTGTTTGGGCAACTATGCCCTTAGGTACTTTAGCGGCTAATTTGATAGGTGCTTACCTTGTAGGTTTTTTGATGAGCCTCTTAGAGGCTCATGCTGGATTATCAGCCGAATGGAAGTTATTTTTGATCACTGGTTTTCTAGGTGGTTTGACCACCTTCTCAACGTTCAGTGCTGAAGTTGTGGCTATTTTGCAGTCAGGTGCCTATATTCGTGCATTTGCAACTGTTGCTCTTCATCTATTAGGTTCATTAGCATTGACCATTTTGGGCATTGCTAGCTACCAATGGTTGAAATAATTATTTTTATAAAACTCTAAGGACAAACGAATGATTTTAGAAATTGTTGATATCAGTATTGACCCAGCTAAAAAAGCTGATTTTGAAAAAGCAGTAGCAGTAGGGGTCGCTGATGCGATTGCTCCAGCAAAAGGCTTTTGTGGATATAAGTTGAACGCTGGTATTGAAAAGCCGGGCCGTTATATTTTGATGATCTACTGGACCACACTTGAAAACCACACGGTTGACTTTAGAGAGTCAGAAGCTTTCACGCGTTGGAGAGGTCATGTGGGACCATTCTTCTTGAGTCCACCCAATGTTGAACACTTCACATTGGCGCATAAGTCTTAAGCTCTAAGTTTCCCAACTCAAGATTTGTGCATGAGGGTTGTGATCTTGTGCGACATTTTTACTTCGCACATATCCAACTCTCCATAAATAGGCATTGCATTACTTGGGTCTGGAGCGGCTGCCAAAGGAATGTGTCCTTCAGTTGCCAATAAACCAGACGTTGGGTCGATGCCAACCCAGCCAGCCCCTGGAATAAATACCTCGCACCAAGCATGAAGCTCAGCCACATTCTCTTGGCTCTCAGTAGGGCTATTTAAATTGTGCCAATCGGCAGTTGCTTCGATCAAATATCCTGAAACAAATCTGGCAGCAATGCCCATGTGACGACATAGTTGCACCAACAGCCAGCTAGAGTCGCGACACGATCCAGAATTCAACTTTAGAGTTTCTTCGGTTGATTGAACCCCAGGTTCTAACCGGACCATATAACGCACTTTATTAAAAACGAGTTGATTGAGGTAAACAACGTACTCGATCGTGCGTCTCTTCTCTTGTGGTATTGAGTTGATAAATTCTTGAAATAGCGGCCCACATGGCTCGGTTTCCAAGTATGGCGATAGTCCTGCCATCAAATTGGCTTCATATT
The DNA here is from genome assembly GCA_046046075.1 of Pseudomonadota bacterium. Lineage (GTDB taxonomy): Bacteria > Pseudomonadota > Gammaproteobacteria > Burkholderiales > Burkholderiaceae > Polynucleobacter. The sequence continues at coordinate 2,209 of JBJOKN010000099.1, read as the reverse complement.
TGAACGGGTGGTGCTCAGCTGATGGCTCAACAAAAAAATCAAACGGGTTGATTGTTTGTAATTCAGCCGTTAACTCAACATTGATTTCAAAGAAATTGGTTTTTTCAGTGAACACCAATCTAGCTACGTGATTAGAAAATGGATCTTGTTGCCAGTTGATGAAATAAGCCGATGGCTTAATCGTCAATTGATAAGAGCTGATTGGTGTTCTGCAGTGGGGCGCAGGTCTCAATTTGATCAATTGAGGCCCCAATTGAACTTCTTGGCTATATTGATATTGCGTGACGTGCCTAAGAGATACTTTCATCTTCATTCAATTATCTATGCAAGTCTTGTGCCAAAGTCAGTGAAATTAATAAAAAAGGGCTTAAAAGAGTTAAGCCCTTTAAGCCCTGACAGAATACCAGTCAATGGATGGTCAAGCTTCCATAATTGGAATTTGTTCAATCTTGGAAGCATTTTCTTGCTCAACATAACGCGCAAGGAAGGCGCCGTTACTGTTCATTGGAAGTTTTGCCCAGACCGTATAACCTGCGCCAGGAACAACGCGCATTGGCTCACCTTTTTGACTGAAAATTTCTTCAATCACAAAATCAGTATTGCCACTTGGTTGAATGATTTCTAATTTATCGCCAACAGAGAAACGGTTCTTGACCTCAATCTTGACCAATTGCTTTTCGTTATCAACATCAACAACGTTACCAATGTAGAGGCTGCGGCCTGATAGAGAGAAGCCGCGCAAGTAATTTTGATGATCTTTGTCTGGGTGGCGAACATAGAAGCCGTCTGTGTATCCGCGATTGGCCAAACCTTCCAGGTGACCCATCAAAACTGGATTGAATGGACGTCCAGCCACAGCATCATCGATTGCAGAGCGATAGGCCTGGGCTGTTCTTGCTACATAGTAAGGAGATTTGGTTCTGCCTTCGATCTTGAATGAATCAATGCCCATTTCTGTGAGGCGCTGAACGTGTTCAATCGCACGCAAATCTTTTGAGTTCAAGATGTATGTGCCGTGCATATCTTCTTCAATCGGCATCCATTCACCTGGACGATTGCCTTCTTCCAGAAGATAAATATCGCCAGTAGCGTCCTCATCAGCTTTGGCTACTTTGTAGTCCCAACGGCATGAGTTAGTGCATGTGCCTTGATTTGGGTCACGATGGTTGAAGTAACCAGATAACAAGCAGCGACCAGAATAAGCAATACACAATGCACCATGAATGAATACTTCAACTTCCATTTCTGGACAGTCTTGACGCACTGCTTCAATTTCATCAAGAGACAACTCTCTTGAAAGAATCACTCGGCTAACGCCCACTGAACGCCAAAACTTGGCAGCGTGACCGTTCACTGTGTTGGCTTGTACCGATAAGTGGATTGGCATATCTGGCCAATTTTCACGAACCAACATGATCAAACCTGGATCTGACATGATCAATGCATCAGGCTTGAGTGCAATCACGGGCTCCATATCTTTGACATAGGTACGAGTTTTTGCACCATGAGGGAAGATGTTTGAAACCAGGTAAAAATTCTTACCTTGAGCATGAGCTGTCTCAATACCTTCGCGTAAAACTTCAATATTGCCGAAGTCATTGGCTGACCAGCATAAACAGCCGTCGCACCAAAGTCGAAGGCGGTGTTGAGCATGGTCAGGCTACCAGCAGGGGCTAAAAGTTCAGGTGTTTTCATAGCCCGTATTTTAGGTGTTTTCAAGCCTTTTTGCCCATTAAGCCTATCTTTAGCCTAGGGGTATTTCAGATTGTGAGCAAAAAAAGCTCTTAATTGAGAGAAATGCCTTCAGAACAGAAGGGAAAGATTACTTTGAGAGCTATCCAGAAGGGCTCTAGAAACGCTCATTCGGGCCTAGGTGGCGCCATTGACCAACGGGAAGATTGCCTAGAGGAATTTGTCCAATACGAATGCGTTTTAGACCAATCACTTTCAAACCAACTAATTCACACATGCGACGAATTTGACGTTTCTTGCCTTCACGTAAAACAAAGCGCAATTGATCAGTATTTTGCCAACTCACTTTGGCGGGTTTCAGTGCTTCGTCATCGAGCTTTAAGCCGTGATTCAGTAGACGCAAACCTTCTGCTGTCAGAGTGCCTTCAACGCGTACCAAATACTCTTTTTCAATTGGACTGTTTTCGCCAATCAATAGTTTGGCGATTCGTCCATCTTGAGTTAATACCAATAAACC
>JBJOKN010000098.1:0-4574 GCA_046046075.1 Pseudomonadota bacterium | reverse complement strand
GCTCTCTATCGACCTGGCCCGATGGATTTGATCCCATCGTTCATTGCTCGTAAACATGGCAAAGAACAGGTGCATTATCCAGATCCACGTGTTGAGCCAGTTCTGAGAGAAACCTACGGCATCATGGTTTATCAAGAGCAGGTGATGCAGATGGCACAGATCATCGGTGGTTATTCATTGGGTGGTGCTGACTTATTGCGCCGGGCCATGGGTAAGAAAAAACCTGAAGAGATGGCTGAGCATCGCCAATTATTCAGAGATGGTGCAGGCAAAAGCGGACTGAAAGCTGATAAAGCTGATGAAACTTTTGACCTCATGGAAAAGTTTGCGGGCTACGGATTTAACAAATCTCACGCTGCTGCGTATGCGCTATTGGCTTATCACACGGCATGGCTCAAGGCTCACTACCCAGCAGAATTTATCGCTGCCAACATGTCGTTGGCAATGGATGACACCGATAAAGTAAAGATACTTTATGAAGATGCTTTGGCCAATAAGATCAAAATCTTGCCGCCGGATGTGAACACCAGTGTTTATCGTTTCATGCCGTTGCGTGAAGATCCTCAAAATAAAGAGCAGCCAGCCACCATGATCCGTTATGGCTTAGGTGCCATCAGAGGTTCTGGAGAGGCTGCGATTGAGCAAATTATTCAGGCGCGTGCTGATGGTCCGTTCAAAGATCTGTTTGATTTCTGTTCAAGGTTAGATCGCCGCGTGGTCAATCGTCGTACGATGGAAGCATTGATTCGTGCAGGTGCCTTTGATTCTCTTTATGGTGGTTATGACTCTCGTGCAACTTTGTTAGCGTCCTTGCCAAGAGCTATGGAGGCTGCAGATCAGGCGGATGCCTCGGCCCAACAAGTGAGCTTGTTCGATATGGCGGGCTCTTCAGATGAGCACAAGCCAGAATTGATCAAAGAAGATGCTTGGTTTGAAAAGCGTCGCTTGCAAGAAGAAAAGACCGCATTAGGTTTGTACTTAACAGGGCATTTATTTGATGCTTATCGCGATGAGGTCAGTCATTTTGTGAGAACCAAGCTGAATCAATTGACTGAAGGGAAGGATAGATTGATTGCCGGTATCATGACTTCTACCAGAAGCATGATGGGTCCACGTGGCAAATTGATGATTGCCACGATTGATGATGGTTCGGCTCAAGTAGAGATGACCATCTACAGCGAACTATTTGAACCCAATAGAAATTGGTTAAAAGAAGATGAACTCATCATTGCCAAAGTGAGTGTGACGCCTGATAAATTTTCTGGTGGTATGCGAGTTGTTGCAGAATCAATCATGGATGTCACGACAGCACGTTTAAAGTTTGCTAGAAGTTTGCATGTGCAGCTCCAGCAAGGCATTGATCTTTCTGGCTTCAAGCAGCAGGTCAGTTCCTTTGCAGGAAAAAATCAACAGGGCTTGATGATGACGGCGGATGTTATTTCAAATGGCACTGCGTGCCTGGTTCAATTTCCAGATACCTGGAAAATCTATCCCGATGATGAAAGCATCAGAAATCTGAGCTTGGCTTTGAATAAGTCGGGCGGCCAAGGAATGGTCGAAGTTAAATACGCTTGATTTATTGATACTAAATGCCGTAACCGCTAACGGCTTCAAGTACCGCGTTGACTGGTAAATTAATCAAGCAATCACTTCTGCTATCAGCCCTATCTTCACATCCAGCTTTTCTGCAAGGTACGCAATCGCCAGGACCTTGCAAGATCGTGACATTGCCAACCTTTTGAGAGTTGGCTTTAAGTGCATATGGTTGCTTGCCAATGAATCCATTGGGCCAAGGACCAAAATTAGTCGGTGGCGTGGCGCCAAATAAAGTAATGGTTGGAGTATTGCAGGATGCAGCAAGGTGAGTGACTGATGTATCAACTCCAATATACAGTTTGGCTTGGCGCAGTAATGTGCCTAATTGATCTAGTTTTAAGCGACCATCAAGATTCAAAATATTCTTTTTTGCAGAGTTGCTCAATAAATCAATGATGGCTTGATTTAATTCTCTATCTTGAGCAATTGGAGCGCCACTCAAAACAATCTGATGTTTTTTGGATAGAGATTCAATTAATTCAACCCAATGAGCCAATGGCCAGCGTTTATAGGCCGTTAAGGGTGTTGGGTGAATCACCACAAAAGACTCTGAAAGCTGAGATTGGATTTCAGAAGGTAAGTTAGCAGGGCTTGGGGGCTTGACTGATATGGGGTGACCAAATAACTCATCCTCAGTAACAAAAGGCTCTAAAAGTCGAAGCTTTTCTGTGATCACGTGTTGATGAAAGTAGTCAACTTCAACGTTATGCAGTGAGATTTTCTTTTTCCACCAATTTAATTTGGGCTCTACTGGAATAATGCCTACTCTCTGTTTGGCCGCAATTAATCCATAGATATAGGCTCGGTCACTGGGTTGAGTGATGACGGCTAAGTCATACCGCTTAAATAATTGAAAAAATTGTTTTAAGTAATCATTAAACTTTGGTCTAGGCTTGGTGCCTATTAAATTGTTTAAGTCTTTATTGCCGCTCAACATCGATAGACTGTTGTCATAGCCTAAAAAATCGATTTGAGCATGTGGCCACTTTTTCTTGATGGCGCTAATCAATGGAGTTGTTATGAGTGTGTCGCCGATTTGACGAGTGGCAATGATCAGAATTTTTTCAAAATTCATATTCATTTTTTTATTGATTCTGACTGATACATTTGCCACAGCTTAAGATATTTGTAATAGGACGTTGCAGCATTTGAGATTGCCAAGGCCAAGCCGTACTTCCCATCTAAAAATCCACGTCTTAGTACATAAGTTCTAAAAAATCCCCAAAACCCATGTGCTAGAGCTTGAATCAGATTACTTTTTTTACCTTGATTGAAAGCTTGTAGTGCAGCTGCACTTGAATAAACATCCACTTTTTTCAACACTTGTGAAAAATCTCTGTAGCTGTAATGTAAGAAGTGATGCTTTAGCTTTCCTTTTGATCCTTCAGGTAGTAAATGTTCATGAACCAGATGATCAGAAAACTTTGCAGTACCGCGTTTGAATAAACGATCAACGTAATCTGGGTACCAGCCTGAGTGCTTCATGAAGCGACCGCAGTACCAAGAAGATCTCGGAATGGCATAACAATCTGCAGCATCAAATGATACTATGGTGGCTAGGATCTCTTGTTTGAGTTCAGGTGTGACGCGCTCATCGGCGTCAATCGATAAAACCCAGTCTTGCGTCGCCAAATTGAGGGCGCGGTTCTTTTGTGGCCCAAATCCAGGCCAATCAGAGGTAATTTCAAGCTTTGCACCAAAAGATCGAGCGATTTCTTGAGTTTTATCGCTACTTTGACTGTCTACAACGATAATCTCATCTGCAAAAGAAACACTCTCAAGGCAGTCCTTGAGATTGGTTTCTTCATTTTTAGTAATTAAGATGACTGATAGGCTCATAGAGCGATGTTAGCACCGGTGTAGGTTACGATTGAGGTTATGGATTCAAATAGCATTGAAATTAAGACGCAAACTGCGCTAACCCGCATTTTAAAGTATGCCTTGCCTCATAAGGTGGCTGTTGTTTTGGCATTACTGGGTTTGGCGATTGTTGCTGCTACGGAAACAGCTATTCCGGCTCTCCTCAAGCCATTATTGGATCGTGGCTTCAGTGGTAAGTTGGATGACAGGTTATGGCATGTGCCAGCCTTTTTGGTTGGTTTAGCATTTATTAGAGGTTTGGCTCAATTTGGCTCAAACTATGCTTTGAGTCACATCACCAATTCTGTTTTATTCAAATTGCGTGAGCAAATGTTCAATCGCTTGCTACAGGCGCCAGCAGATTTGTTCCAGAATCGCTCAGCAGCCTCATTGATCAATGCCGTGGTATTTGAGGTCAATGCGGTTCTTCAAGTGATCACCAGCATTGCCATGAACTTGGTGAGAGATAGTTTGACGGTCATCGGTCTGATGGCTTATTTGTTTTATCTCAACTGGCGCTTAACACTGTTAATTTTGATCATTTTCCCAATCATCGGTTTCATGGTGAAGTTGATCAATACGCGTTTACGTAAGTTGCACAAGGTCAGTCAGGACATGACCAATGAGCTTTCTTATGTGGTGGAAGAGAGCGTTGGTGGTTACAAGGTGGTCAAGTTGCATGGTGGTCAAGCCTATGAGAAACAACGCTTTGCGCTTATCGCTAATAAGCTCAGACGTTACTCGATGAAGATTGCTGTTGCTGGTGGCCTGAACCAACCCATGACTCAATTTGTGGCCTCTATCGCGCTATCAGGCGTTTTGTTGGTGGCATTGTTCCAATCATCCATGGCAGAAGTCACCGTGGGTGGTTTTGTGGCCTTTGTTACTGCTTTAATTTTGATCATCTCTCCTTTGAAGCATTTGGCTGATATCAATCAACCTTTGCAGCGTGGTATTGCTGCTGCGGATATGATTTTCAAGTTAATGGATCAGCCCATTGAAGAAGATTCAGTGCGCAGGGATGATGCAGTTAAATTGGTAAAAGCTCGCGGCGAACTTGAGTTTAAAAAAGTTGGCTTTGGTTACTCTGGCGTAAGAGCTTTGGGCTCTGACGATGA
>JBJOKN010000097.1:0-4614 GCA_046046075.1 Pseudomonadota bacterium | reverse complement strand
GAAACATCTCTTGACCACTGACAGAGGATTTCTCGCCAAGCAGTTACTCTAGCTTGCTCATCATTGGCAACATTTGGTTCAGGTTGAGTGATGTGCACAATCAAAGGATGTCCTGCTGGACGCCCTTTACTAGAAAATATTTTATTGATGGCTGAAACATTATTAGCGTCAGCTGCGAGACCGTATACCGTTTCAGTAGGTATGGCTACCAAACCACCAGCCTTAAGAACGTCAACCGCTCTCTTGATTGAATCAGGCATGATCAGCGCACAATTTTTAGGACTCTTATAGCCTCTTGGCAAACTAACTCAACAGAGGATGAGGTTTTGCCTACAAAATTAATATGTCCCATTTTGCGACCTTCACGAGGCTCCGCCTTACCGTAGAGATGAAGCTTTGCAGAGGGTGCATTTAGAATTTTTTCCCAAGAAGGCTCCACTTGCTTTCCAGAGACCAACCACTCATCACCCAAGATATTGAGCATGATGCTTGGGCCAATCAACTCAGTACTACCTAAAGGCAAGCGTGCCATCGCTCTGACTTGCTGCTCAAATTGACTGGTTAAGCATGCATTCTGCGTGTAGTGACCAGAGTTATGTGGACGGGGTGCAATCTCATTCGCAACCACTTCGCCATTTTTAAGAACAAAGAACTCAACACACAAAACACCCACGTAATCTAAACGACGAATAATTTCTTTGGCGGCGTTAATGATTTTTGTTTCTTGAGCTGGATTGATTGATGGTGCTGGAACAGTTGTGGTGTGCAAAATACCATTTTTGTGAATATTTTGTGCAATGGGATATGCAACAACTTCATCATCATGACCACGAACGACCAATGCTGATACTTCAAAAGCCAAATCCATGCGCTTTTCTAAAACGCACACCACTTGATTAAAACCGTTCCAGGCTTTTGCAAGTTCATCATGATCATGAACCGTTACCTGACCCTTACCGTCGTAACCCATGCGAGCAGTTTTTAAAATGCCTGGAAATAAATCAGTAGAAACCGCTTCAGTGTCGCTTTGCTTTTCAATCACCTGATATGGAGCTGGGCCAATACCGGCTTCTTTTTGCCAAGTTGCCAAAAACTTCTTTTCTGCAACGCGATCTTGCGCGATGGATACACCAGCACTTCTTGGAGCAACAAATACGCCCAAGGACTCAAGCTCATCAAGCGCCTTGGCTGGAACGTTTTCAAATTCAGTGCTGGCTGCTTGACAGATAGATGCCATCTCTTTCAATGCAGCGCTGTCTGTGTAGTTTGCTTGGATATGCTTGTCAGCAACAACTCCAGCTGGACTCTGTGTGTCCGGATCCAAAACACAAACTTTGTACCCCATGGCTTGGGCTGCGTGAGTGAACATGCGACCCAATTGGCCACCACCAAGAATTCCTAGATAAGACCCAGGCAGAATTGGATTTTGACGATCAGCCATAAATCAAGAATGTCCTGGTAAGTTCATGGCTCTTGCTTTTTCAGTTTGAGCAACTCGAAATACTTCTAACTTTTTAGCCAAGGCAGGATCATTGACTGCCAGGTTAGCAATCACATGCAAGGCAGCGTTTGCAGCACCCGCATCACCAATGGCAAAGGTTGCTACAGGAATGCCTTTGGGCATTTGCACAATTGATAAAAGTGAATCTTCTCCACTCAAATGCTTTGAAGCAACTGGTACACCGAAAATAGGCACGATTGTTTTTGCGGCCAACATGCCTGGCAAATGTGCAGCGCCACCAGCGCCGGCGATGATAGCCTTGATACCCCGCTCAGCAGCTGTCTCAGCATAGGCAAACATATCATCTGGCATGCGATGTGCAGAAACTACTTTAGCTTCAAATGCAACCCCAAAATCAGTCAGCATTTGGGCTGCATTTTGCATGGTATCCCAATCAGAATTTGAACCCATCAAGATTCCAACAATTGGTTTTTGACTCATCTTTTTTCCTTTTTGCTTTTATCGAGCAATTAAGCAGTCAGTGTTGCTAAAGCTTCACGGTATTTAGCCGCTGTTTTTTCAATCACATCTTCAGGTAATTGTGGTGCAGGTGCCGACTTGTTCCATGGCTGGCCATTGATTTTGGCAGACTCCAACCAGTCACGCACAAACTGCTTGTCAAATGATGGCGGATTAGAACCTACCTGATAAGAGGCTGCCGGCCAAAAACGAGATGAGTCAGCAGTCAAAACCTCATCCATCAATACCAAAGCATTATTTTCATCTAGGCCAAATTCAAATTTCGTATCAGCAATGATGATGCCTTTGCTTGCTGCATAAATTGAAGCTTCTTTGTACAAACGAATGCTGACCTCTTTGATTTTTGCTGCTAACTCTTGGCCAATGCGTTTTTCAACCTCAGCATAAGAAATGTTTTCATCATGCTCACCCACATCAGCTTTTGCAGCGGGCGTAAAAATTGGCTCAGGTAACTGTTGTGCATTTTTTAGACCAGCAGGTAATTTGATGCCGCAGATTGACCCAGTTTCTTGATAATCTTTCCAACCACTACCAGACAAATAACCGCGCACAACCGCTTCAACCATGATTGGCTTTAAACGTTTGGTCACAATGGCTCGACCCTTGACTTGATTTACTTCATCTGCAGCCACTACGGAACATGGATCAATGCCTGTCAAATGATTTGGAATTACATGACTTAATTTGCCAAACCAAAAATTAGCCATCTCATTCAGAACAATCCCTTTACCTGGAATAGGCTCGCCCATGACAACATCAAATGCTGATAAGCGGTCAGTGGTCACCATCAAGAGTTGATCATCGCCAATGGCGTAAATGTCTCTTACCTTGCCCTTTGAGATTAATGGCAATGACTTGATCGAAGATTCGTAAAGAGCTTGCATGAATACCTTATTTAACTAATTGAGCCAATTGACCGCTTTTGTAACGCTCAGCCATTTGTTCCAAAGGAATTGACTTGATCTTGCCTGCCTGACCTTCACAACCAAACGCTAAATAGCGTGCCTTACAAATCTCTTTAGCAGCTTCACGTGCAGGCTTCAAATAATCGCGTGGATCAAACTTGCTTGGGTTTTCAAATAAGTATTTGCGAATCGCTGCAGTCATCGCCAGACGAATATCTGTATCAATATTGATTTTTCTAACGCCATGTTTGATGCCCTGCTGAATTTCTTCGACAGGCACACCATAAGTTTCTTTCATATCGCCGCCAAACTCACGGATGATTGCAAGCAACTCTTGCGGCACACTGGATGAACCGTGCATTACAAGGTGTGTGTTTGGAATGCGCTGATTGATTTCTTTGATGCGATCAATCGCCAAAATGTCGCCCGTTGGTTTTTTAGTGAACTTATATGCGCCATGGCTGGTACCAATCGCAATTGCCAATGCATCACATTGCGTTTGCTTCACAAAATCAGCCGCTTGCTCAACATCTGTCAACAACTGCTCGCGAGTCATCGCACCTTCAGCGCCGTGGCCATCTTCTTTATCACCCATCATGGTTTCCAAAGAGCCTAATACGCCTAACTCAGCCTCAACAGTCACACCAATTGAATGGGCAAACTTCACAACCTCTTGAGACACAGCAACGTTGTATTCATATGAAGCAACTGACTTACCATCTGCCATTAAAGAGCCGTCCATCATCACTGATGTAAAACCTGAGCGAATCGCTGCCATACAAACAGCTGGACTTTGACCGTGATCTTGATGCATCACCACTGGAATGTGAGGATAAGCCTCAACAGCCGCATCAATCAAATGACGTAAGAATGCTTCTCCAGCATATTTACGTGCACCCGCAGAGGCTTGCATGATCACTGGTGCATTAACTTCATCGGCAGCTGCCATGATGGCTTGCACCTGTTCAAGATTATTCACATTGAATGCTGGTAGTCCATAAGCATTCTCAGCAGCGTGGTCCAATAATTGGCGCAAAGATACAAGAGCCATTGCTATTTCCTTAAATTAAAATTTATTTCACATTCACAATCTTGAGGGTGTTTGTTCCGCCAACTTGTCCCATTGGCTCACCCACAGTTAAAACAATTGCGTCGCCAGCGGCAACAACACCTAATTTTTTAATTCTTGCCTCTGCTTGCTCTAAAGCAGTGTCCCTGTCATTACTGGTGTCCAAATGCAAGGGATGTACGTTTCTGTATAACGCCATTGCTCTTTGACTAGCCAATTTAGTGGTCATAGCAAAAATAGGTACCTGAATCTTGTGTCGACTCATCCATAAGGCAGTTGAACCAGAATCAGTCAAAGCAGCAATTGCTTTCACACCCAAGTGATAGGCCGTGAACAAAGCGCCAAATGCGATTGATTGATCAATGCGCGTGAATTTTTGATCAAAGAAGTCGGCGTCCAAATGATGAACTTCAGTTTTTTCAGCTTCTAAACAAATGGCAGCCATCTGCAAGACGGTTTCAATTGGATACTGACCTGATGCGGTTTCAGCGGAAAGCATCACAGCATCTGTACCATCCAAAACAGCGTTGGCCACATCGCTGACTTCTGCTCTTGTTGGGACTGGATTTTGAATCATTGACTCCATCATTTGAGTCGCAGTGATCACCACTTTGTTTGCTTCGCGGGCTAAACGAATCATTCGTTTTTGCAGCGCTGGC
>JBJOKN010000096.1:0-4620 GCA_046046075.1 Pseudomonadota bacterium | reverse complement strand
TGTGATCAACATGATTTGATCTTGTTCTGAGACTAAAACAGCAGCAACTACTTTACCGTTACGCTCACTTGTTTGAATTGCAATCATGCCTTTGGTACCACGACCATGTCTGGTGTATTCAGCGATTGGCGTGCGCTTACCGTAACCATTAGCAGTTGCAGTTAGAACACTGCCTGGTAATGGTGCGCCGTTTTCATCAACGGCATTTGTTTGACCTTCTACTTCAGCAGGTGCCACCAACATGGCGATCACTTCATGTGAGGCATCTAGATTCATACCGCGAACGCCACGAGCTGTTCGGCCCATTGGTCGAACATCGTTCTCATCAAAACGCACAGCTTTGCCAGCATCCGAGAACAACATCACATCGTGACGACCATCGGTAATGGCGGCACCGACCAAATGATCACCCTCATCCAAATCAACCGCGATGATGCCGGCTTTACGTGGATTAGAGAAATCTGACAAACGTGATTTCTTCACCACGCCTTTGCGAGTTGACATGAACACATACTTATCATCTTCGTAGGCTTTGATTGGAAGAATCACTGTGATTTTTTCACCTTCGACCAATGGGAAGATGTTCACAATTGGTTTACCTCTTGATGCACGACCACCTTGTGGAACTTCCCATACCTTCAGCCAATACATACGGCCGCGATCTGAGAAACACAAAATCGTGTCATGGGTATTGGCAACGAACAAGGTATCGATCCAGTCCTCGTCCTTCGTTGCAGCCGCTTGCTTGCCACGACCACCGCGTTTTTGCGCACGGTACTCTGACAAAGGCTGACTCTTCATATAGCCAGCATGTGACAAAGTCACAACCAAATCTTGTGGTGTGATCAAATCTTCTGTGAAGAGTTCAGTGGCGTTCATTTCAATGCGTGAACGACGTCCTGTGTCATTACCTGCTTGACCAAATTCAGCCTGAACAGCTTGAAGTTCCTCAGTGATGATGACAGTGATACGCTCAGGCTTGGCCAAGATGTCTAGCAAATTAGCAATCTCAAGCATCACTTCTTTGTACTCACCAACAATCTTGTCTTGCTCAAGACCTGTTAAACGCTGTAAGCGCATTTGTAGAATCTCTTGAGCCTGACCTTCTGATAAACGATACAAACCATCTGCTTGCATACCAGCAGCTGGATCTAAATCTTCAGGGCGGAATGAATTACGTCCACCAGGCGCATCTTTTTCAGCACGCGCCAACATCTCACGCACAACTTCAGAATCCCAAGATCTCAATAACAATTCACGCTTGGCTTCTGGTGGTGTTGGTGCTGCCTTGATGATTTTGATGAATTCATCAATATTGGCAAGAGCTACAGCCAAACCTTCTAGAACGTGACCACGTTCACGAGCTTTGCGAAGTTCAAAAACAGTTCGGCGTGTCACCACTTCTCTGCGATGTGACAAGAAGCAATCCAACATTTGCTTCAAGTTCAACAAACGTGGCTGGTTATCGACCAAAGCCACCATGTTCATACCGAAGGTATCTTGAAGCTGAGTGTATTTATATAAATTGTTCAGTACCACTTCAGGTACTTCACCACGCTTTAACTCAATCACAACGCGCATACCGGATTTATCAGATTCATCACGAATGTCTGAAATACCCTCAACTTTTTTCTCAGTGATGAGTTCAGCAATGCGCTCAAGCAAAGTCTTTTTATTAACTTGATACGGTAATTCGTCCACGATGATTGCTTGACGTGAGCCGCGCTCCATATCTTCAAAGTGAGTCTTGGCACGCATGACCACACGACCACGACCAGTTCGGTAACCATCCTTCACACCCTGGATACCGTAAATGATTCCAGCTGTTGGGAAATCAGGGGCCGGGATGATTTCCATCAAGTCATCGATTGAACACTCTGGGTTTTTGAGCAAATGCAAACAAGCAGAAACAACTTCGTCCAAATTGTGAGGAGGAATGTTAGTGGCCATACCCACAGCAATACCTGAGGATCCATTGATCAACAAATTAGGTATTTTTGCCGGAAGAATTAATGGCTCTTTTTCGCTACCGTCATAGTTTGGCCCGAAATCAACGGTTTCTTTATCTAAATCGTCTAATAGCTGATGAGCTATCTTCGCCAAACGAATTTCCGTGTAACGCATCGCCGCAGCGTTATCGCCGTCCACAGAACCGAAGTTACCCTGACCATCGACCAGCATGTAACGCAATGAGAAATCTTGCGCCATACGAACAATGGTGTCGTAAACAGCCGAGTCACCGTGAGGGTGATACTTACCGATCACATCACCGACGATACGGGCAGACTTCTTGTAGGCCCTATTCCAGTCGTTGTTTAATTCGTGCATCGCGAACAAAACACGACGGTGAACTGGCTTTAAACCATCCCTCACATCGGGCAAAGCTCGGCCCACAATGACGCTCATGGCATAGTCCAAATAGGACCGACGCATCTCGTCTTCTAGGGATATTGGGAGTGTCTCTTTAGCAGCGTTATTTTGTGTAATTTCCATCAGGCGATTTTATCACTCACAGACTGTTATTTATATGATTTATAGTGCTAAAATACGGGGTATCCAATTTGGATCAGCCTCCACACAGATAAATTGAGGGATAAAAATGAAAAAACTACTACAACTTCTTGCTATCGCTGGTATCGCTATCAGCTCAAGCGCTTTTGCTCAAAAATCAGTTGATAACTGGGTAAACAGCAACGGTATCGTTTGGAAGAACGGTACAAACGAACTTTGCTGGCGCAATGCTAACTGGACTCCAGCTACTGCTGCCCCAGGTTGCGACGGAGCGATTGCTGCCGCTGCAGGTCCAGCAAAAGCTGCTGCAAAAGTTACATTAAATGCTGACGCATTGTTTGATTTTGATAAATCTGTACTTAAGCCTGCTGCTAAAGCAAGCTTGGACAGCTTGGCTGGCAAAGTAAAGAGCTTGACTCTTGAAGTGATCGTTGCTGTTGGTCACACAGACTCAATCGGTACTGATGCTTACAACCAAAAATTGTCTATCCGTCGCGCTGAGTCAGTAAAGAAATACTTGGTTAGCAAAGGTATTGAAGCTAAGCGTATCTACGTTGAAGGTAAAGGCGAATCACAGCCAGTTGCTGACAACAAGACAGCTGAAGGCCGCGCTAAGAACCGTCGCGTTCAAATCGAAGCAATCGGTACACGTAAGAACTAATTTAATTTAGCTTTTACTCAAAACCCGGCTCTGCCGGGTTTTTTTACGTCCAAAGATCTTGTTTCATGGGCCCTGAACATACTTTCTGTCACTTGATTAGAATAGAGCCATGAATGCAGACCAAACCGAATTAGACAAATTCAGCGCTTTAGCTCATCGCTGGTGGGATCCGACGAGCGAATTTAAGCCCTTACACGCGATCAACCCCCTCCGCTTGGATTGGATCAATCAACATGTCAAGCTTGAAGGCAAGCGGGTTCTAGATGTTGGTTGTGGCGGCGGCATTTTGGCTGAATCAATGGCAAAAATAGGGGCAAAAACCAAGGGCATTGATCTTTCAAAAAAAGCCTTGCAGGTAGCAGAACTTCACAGCCTAGAAACCTCTGTTGCGGTTGACTATGAATTAATCAGTGCAGAAGATTTGGCGCAAAGAGAAGCTGGACAATATGACGTTGTGACATGCATGGAAATGCTTGAGCACGTCCCAGACCCAATGAGCATCATTCAAGCTTGCTCAACTTTGGTTAAACCAGGTGGGCACGTTTTCTTCAGCACATTGAATCGAAACCCCAAATCTTATTTATTCGCCATCATTGGCGCTGAGTATGTGCTTCGTCTACTGCCCAAAGGTACTCATGATTACAAGAAATTCATCAAGCCTTCTGAGCTCAGTCAGTTTGTGCGTCAAGCCAAGCTAGAAATGACTGAACTGATGGGCATGACTTACAACCCATTCACGGAAGTTTATTCACTAGGTCGCGACACCGATGTGAATTACATGATCGCAACGTCAAAAAGTATTTAATGTCGAACACAGAGTCTCCATCAAATCCAATAAAGAAGCCTCCCTATGAAGGCGTCTTTTTTGACCTAGATGGGACATTGGCTGATACGGCGCCCGACTTGGTGGCTGCAGCCAATCTTCTGCGCATCAAAAGAAATTTAGCTCCCCTGCCGTATGAAGTTCTTCGACCACGCGCTTCTGCAGGAGCTCGAGGTTTAATTTTTGGCACCTTCGGATACGACAAAGATCATCCAGAATTTGAAGAACTGCGTCTAGAATTTTTGGCCAACTACGAAAAAGATATTTGCGTAAATACCAAACTGTTTGATGGAGTTTCAGAGGTATTGGACGAGCTCGAATCTCGCTCAATTACTTGGGGCATTGTGACCAACAAGTCAGAGCGTTTGACTCATCCACTATTGAATCTGATGAATTTAGCAAGTCGTAGTCAAGCCATCATTGGTGGTGACACAACACCATTTGCAAAACCCCACCCTGCCCCAATCCTGAAAGCAGCTGAAATTTGTTCGGTAAATCCACTGAATTGCATCTATGTCGGCGATGACCTTAGAGACATTGAAGCAGGGAAAGCTGCCGGCATGAAAACAGTAGCTGCGGCATACGGTTACTGTGGCTGCGATGAGCATTTCAGTGAATGGGGTGC
>JBJOKN010000095.1:0-4886 GCA_046046075.1 Pseudomonadota bacterium | reverse complement strand
GTGAAGATGATGCAAGCCAGTGCTGAAGTGATGCGCATGATGCCCAAGCGATCTCGGCGCATATCCGCTAACCAACCCCAAGCAAAGGGACCCAGGATGCGGGTGATCTGAAACATCGACATCAAAGCAGCGATTTCAATCGCGCCGAAGTCTTTACTGGCAAAGTAAAGACTGGCATAGGGCGACATCAGCCCGATGTATGAAAAGTAAAAAAAGAAAAAGGCTGCGAAAGACAGTCGTACCAGACCAGTCATTGCAGCACTCTATTTAGGGACGTTGTGCTGGAATGCGTGGCGTACTGACACTGACATCACCGCACTGGGCACGATGTCTTAAGACATGGTCCATGATCACCAAGGCCAACATGGCTTCAGCGATTGGAGTGGCACGAATGCCCACGCATGGATCATGACGACCCTTGGTCTGGACAGTATGTGCATCACCAGCACGGGTAATAGATTGTTTTGGCGACATGATTGATGAAGTTGGTTTGATCGCAATCGAAACAACCACGTCTTGACCAGTGCTGATACCACCCAACATACCGCCAGCATTGTTACTTGCAAAACCATCGGCAAACATTTCATCGCCGTGCTCACTGCCTCTTTGAGCAACGCTCTTAAAGCCTGCGCCAATCTCAACACCTTTGACGGCATTGATGCCCATCATCGCGTGCGCGATGTCTGCATCCAATTTGTCAAAAATAGGTTCACCCAAACCAACCGGTACGTTTTTAGCAACCACCGTCAAGCGTGCACCACAAGAGTCCCCTGCTTTGCGCAGTTGATCCATATAGGCCTCTAACTCAGGAATGATTTTGGCGTTAGGCGCAAAGAATGGGTTTTGCGAAATCTGTGACTGATCTTCAAAAGGAATCTCAAGATCTCCCAACTGAGTCATGTAGCCATAAAAACTGATGCCATGTTTTTCAGCCAACCATTTTTTTGCCACAGCCGCAGCTGCCACAACAGGAGCTGTCAAACGCGCAGAAGAACGACCGCCACCACGTGGGTCACGAATGCCGTACTTGTGCCAGTATGTGTAATCAGCGTGTCCTGGTCTGAAACTATCCAAGATGTCGCCATAGTCTTGACTGCGTTGATCGGTGTTACGAATCACCAAAGCAATCGGTGTGCCGGTTGTTTTACCTTCAAACACACCAGAGAGAATTTCTACTTGATCTGCTTCTTGACGTTGGGTGACGTGGCGTGAAGTGCCAGGTTTGCGACGATCCAAGTCCAGTTGAATATCTTCAACTGATAAAGACATGCCCGGAGGGCAGCCGTCTACAACAGCTCCGATTGCGGGTCCATGAGATTCACCAAAAGTGGTGATACGAAATAAGTGTCCTAGTGTGCTTCCAGCCATGCCTCAATTATGACATTGGTCTGGCCATCAAGCTTGATTTGCGATTCTTATTTTTTGATTTTTTGTAATTCTTGGCAAAGACTACAAATTTTCTTGGAAGAATGGCTTTCGGAATTAGCTTTACTTAGCAGGCGTACCAGACTCTTCAGCTGCTGGCCAGTCACGGATGTAGGCCTTGAGCATGGTGTTTTCAAAACCTTGGGCTTCGACCACTGCTTTAGCAACGTCATAGAAAGAAATAACACCATTTAAAGTATTGCCATCCAATACTGGTAAGTAGCGCATGTGCTGATCAAGCATGATGCGACGCGCTTCATCCAAGTCCATGTCTGAGGTACAAGTCATTGGGGACTTTTCCATCACTGAGCCAACTGTTTCTTTATTCAAGGCGTCATGATTTTTAGCCAAGGCATTGATCACTTCACGGAAAGTCAAAATACCGACCAAATCTGAATATTTCATGACCACCAAAGAGCCAATGTCTTTTTCTGCCATGGTGTGCACGGCGGCTGCAAGCGAAGTGTCTGGGGCAACGGTGTAAAGAGTTGCACCCTTGAAGCGCAAAATGTCACTGACTTTCATGCTTGTCTCCTATTTTTGACTTGTATTCTTAGTCTATCAGCAGGTTTTAAGACCTGCCAGCCCTGTCATATAGGGGCTTACCCCAGCTAAAGGACCTCTTTTAAGGGTCTTTTTAGGCACCTTGGGTATCAGGACGCTTCCAAGCCCTGATGATGGGCATATTGGCCACCAAGGTGGCCCCTGCCAAAGTGACCCACCAGGTCAAGTAAATCCAGACCAAGAACAAGGGCAAGATGGCAAATGCACCATAAACGGTCTTATAGATGGGGTAGCTGGCCACAAACCAGGCAAAGGCTGATTTGGCTATTTCAAATATGATGGCAGCGCAGGCCCCACCCAAGATGGCATCACGCCATTCCACCTTTTCATAAGGCAATATTTTGTAGACCAAACTGAATGACATGGTCGAGAGCAAGATTGGGAAAGCCCCCGCCATGAAATTAAAGCCATCACTCAAGGGACCAATCAAACCCTTAGAAGCACTCAAAACCATAGAGCTCAGATAAATACTCAAGCCTAATAAAAGTGGGCCCATGACCGTGGCCACCAAATGAATACCAATGCGCTTTAAGAATGGTCGACGGTTTTCAACTTGCCAGATACGGTTAAAGGCATTCTCAACCGTGATCAATGTGAAAAAAACACCAATCACCAAACCAACCGTACCAAAGATGGTCAAGCCTTTGGCTTTGAGCGCAAATTGGTTGAGGTAAACCAAGATGGGGTCACCAATGGCCCCAGGAATCAGGTTATCTGAGAGCCATTCTTGGAAGGCTGCGCGCAGCTTCAAAAAGCTTGGCAAGGCTGCCAAGAGCGAGAAAGAAACCGTTACCATAGGCACAATCGACAAGATGGTCGTGAAAGACAGACTGGCTGCCATTTCATTGACACGACTTACCTTGGCGCGATTGCGCAGGTATTTAAAAAAATCGAGAAAAGAGTCTTTATGACGAATTGCTTGCACGGCTCTATCATAAGCAAGATACATCAACGAGTACACATTCTATGAATTCTGATATTAATATTTTGGTTCTTTATTACTCTCGACATGGCGCTACGCGCCAGCTGGCAGAGTTGATTGCTGAAGGTGTTGAAAGTGTTCCTGGCGTGACAGCACGCTTGCGCACAGTGCCC
This sequence comes from Pseudomonadota bacterium, assembly GCA_046046075.1. Taxonomy (GTDB): domain Bacteria; phylum Pseudomonadota; class Gammaproteobacteria; order Burkholderiales; family Burkholderiaceae; genus Polynucleobacter. The sequence continues at coordinate 1,802 of JBJOKN010000095.1, read as the reverse complement.
GCCGTTTCTGCTGTTTGCGAAGCCACTGAATCTGATATCCCAGCATCTGGTCCTCCTTATGTGGAGAACAAAGATCTTCAAGAGTGTGCCGGCTTAGCTTTGGGCTCACCGACACGTTTTGGCAACATGGCCTCAGCCATGAAATTCTTTTTAGACAACACCACCTCTGAGTGGTTGTCTGGCTCACTTGCTGGCAAGCCAGCCTGTGTTTTCACAAGCACAGGCAGCATGCATGGCGGTCAAGAAAGCACCCTCTTATCGATGATGATTCCTTTGATGCATCACGGCATGGTGATCGTTGGCCTACCTTATAGTCATCCTGAATTGATGAACACTCAAACGGGTGGCACACCTTATGGCGTGACACACTTTGCTAAAGCCGATGGCTCAGCACCGATTTCTGCTGATGAGAAAAAATTAGCAATTGCACAAGGCAAACGTTTGGCTGAAATGGCCAGAAAATTATCCGCATGAGCACATCACTTCAGTCACATCCAGAGTTAGCCCCCAAAGATCATTGGCGTTTGATCGCCTGGTTCTCTTGGTTCGCACTCATCGTATTGTGTATTTTGTGGGAAGCTATTTTGGCGCCCATCAAACCCGGTGGCTCGTGGGCTGTGATCAAAGTGTTACCGATGCTGTTTGCTTTGAAAGGTATTTGGCAAGCTCGCAATTACACAATGCAATGGGCATCGATGTTGGTGATGTTGTATTTCATTGAAGGTGTGGTGCGCTTGAATGACAAAGGTTTATCCGCGTACTTGGCAGGCTTAGAAATTGTTTTAAGTTTGGTGGCCTACTTTGCATTACTGGCATATTTGAAGCCATTGAAAAAAGTAGCGAAAATGAAAAAGGCTGAAGAAGAATTGGCAGCCAAGCAGTTAGAAGAAAAGAAGCAAGCAGAAAATAATCAGTAAAAAAATATTAGAAAAACAGAGGAAGACAAGATGTCATTGAATGATCAAGAATTGATTGCTGGCTTTGAGAAGATCATTGGCAAAGCTCAAGTGATCACAGCCCCTGATGATTTAGAACCCTACTTGGTTGATTGGCGCAAGCGCTATCGCGGTCAAGCGATCGCCGCTCTTCGCCCAGGCAATACGCAAGAAGTGTCAGAGATTGTCAAACTGTGTGCTGCTAATCGCATCGCGATTGTTCCGCAAGGTGGTAACACTGGTATGTGCGGCGGGGCCACACCTAACAGTGATGGCAGACAAGTGGTGATCTCTTTGAACCGCATGAACCAAGTGCGCGCAATTGATACATCGAATCAAACCATCACAGTTGAAGCTGGCATGATTTTGCAATCACTGCAAGAAGCCGCCACAGCTGCTGATCGTTATTTCCCATTGAGCTTGGGTGCTGAGGGCAGCTGCACAATTGGTGGCAATTTATCAACCAATGCAGGTGGTACATCAGTCTTACGTTATGGCAATGCTCGTGAACTTTGTTTGGGCCTTGAAGTCGTGATGCCCAATGAAGTCGTGATGCCCAATGGCGAGATATTGAATAGCTTGCGCGGTTTACGCAAAGACAATACGGGTTACGATTTGCGTGACTTGTTCATTGGTGCTGAGGGAAGCTTGGGCATCATCACCGCTGCGGTGATGAAATTATTCCCGCGCCCAGTCGCTAATTGGACAGCCTTGGTGGCCGTGCCACATGCTGATGCAGCAGTGGAGTTATTGAATCGTTTCCAAGCAGGTGCATCAGCACAATTGACTGGTTTTGAAATGATGTCCGATGAAAGTTTGGCATTGTTGAAGCATTACTACCCTGCCCTGGCCAGCCCATTGAGCGGT
>JBJOKN010000094.1:0-4948 GCA_046046075.1 Pseudomonadota bacterium | reverse complement strand
CGGAATCACAACGTCTTCATTGACCTTGAATGCGTTTGTGTGACGTGCAATCGCAGCAGTTCTGGCGCGATCCAACCAAAACTTTTTGCGCGCTTCGGCGCTCACAGCGACGAAACCCTCACCAACTCTTGTGTTGGCCATGCGAATCACTTCGCTGGCAGCCATCGCAACAGCATTCTCATCATCACCAACGATATCGCCAATCAAAACCATTTTCGGCAATACATTGCGCTTTGACTTCGTGGCATAGCCAACTGCCTTTAGATAGAAACAGACTGTGCGAATTTGCTTAGGCATGCGATGCAAGACCCATCTTGCACTCGTGATCAAGCCATCACAACCTTCTTTTTGAATACCTGGCAAACCTGATAAAAATTTATCAGTCACATCTTTACCAAGGCCCTCTTTACGGAAGGTCTTGCCTTCGATTTTTAATTCTTCAGTCTTGATTACTTTTTGACCAGGCGCATAAGAACCATCTGACCAAACTAATTTGAAAGTAGCAAAAGCAACATCATGAATCTTGCCCATGTTGTGGCCAATGCGCTCGATATCTAGCCAGTTGCCATCAGGATCAACCATTCTCCATGAGGCCAAGTTATCAAGAGCAGTTCCCCACAAAACAGCTTTTTTACCTCCAGCATTCATGGCGATATTGCCGCCAATACAACTGGCTTCTGCAGAAGTAGGATCTACAGCAAAAACATTGCCGGATTTATCTGCCGCATCAGAAACTCGCTTGGTAACAACTCCGGCGCCAGAATAAATAGTGGCAACCTCTTCACTCAAGCCAGGTAAACGCATCATCTCTACAGGGCCAAGTGTTTCAAGTTTTTCTGTATTGATAACTGCAGACATCGGAGACAAAGGAATTGCCCCACCTGTATACCCTGTACCACCTCCGCGAGGAATGATGGTCAAACCTAGCTCAATACAGCCTTTGACTAGATTTGGAATTTCTTCTTCAGTATCAGGCGTCAAAACAACGAATGGGTATTCAACACGCCAATCGGTTGCATCAGTCACGTGAGAAACACGCGCTAAACCATCGTATGCAATATTGTCAGCAGCAGTGAACTTACCCAAAACCTTGCGCACACGTTTACGCAAAAGCGCAACGCGATCAAATTCTGCATTGAATTGCTCAACAGCGAGCTTCGCACTATCCACCAATTTACCAACCTTGTCGGCCAAATCAGTGGTCATTCTTTTTTGCACTTCTCTTAAACGATGATGCAATGCCTCGATCAATTGCTTGCGACGGCCAGGGTTGTCTAAAAGATCATCTTGAAGGTAAGGGTTGCGTTGAACGACCCAAATATCACCCAACACTTCGTAAAGCATTCTGGCTGAACGGCCAGTTTTTCTTCCAGACCTTAATTCATCCAGAATTTGCCAAGCTTCTTCACCCAATAAACGGATAACGATCTCTCTGTCTGAGAAAGATGTGTAGTTATAAGGTATCTCACGCAAACGAGGAGCATTTTGAGGATGCTCTGTCATGCTATGGAGTGGCAAAGGTGCGTTCATATCATCACTTTTAACTAAAAAGCCATTTTAAAGGACTATCGAGATCTTCGCCTTATTCTTCCTTAATGCCCGTTTGTGACCCTAGATAGTGCAAGGTCATCAAATCAACCCGAGCCAGCGCCCGACAGACGTCCAAAAATCTGCCGGAATCATCAATAAAGCGTAAGTCATGGTGACATAACGTAAAAACTTGCCAATGGCCATGTAAATCATGCATGAAAGCCATGGCAATCTTAGCCAACCGGCGACCGCACATAAGGGATCCCCGACAATTGGCAGCCACGATAGCAACAAGGCTGGGGGGCCTAGTTTTTCGAACCACCCCAATAACTTATGGTCTCTGGGGCCCAGAAGCTTTTCCTGAGCCTTATTCGCACCATAACCCAGCAACCAATTGAGCATACCGCCCAAAGTATTACCAATGGTTGCCACAAAAACAGCTGGCCAAAACATTTCTGGGTTTAGCTTGATGTAGCCAAATAAGACCGGCTCTGACCCCAAGGGCAAAAGGGTCGCCGATATAAATGAAATCGAGAAAACAGCCGGCAAACCCACCGTGGGTAGAGAAAGCCAAACCAAAAAATTATGTAAATTGCTATCCATGTTTGATCATTTTAGGCTTATGCCGTGATACGCTCACAGGATGCCTAAAGATTATTTACGAAAAATATTGACCGCCAAGGTCTATGACGTTGCCCGAGAAACAGAGCTTGAGCTGGCCTCACACCTTTCCGCGCGCATTAAAAACAAAGTTTTACTTAAAAGAGAAGATAACCAACCGGTTTTTTCATTTAAGTTGAGAGGGGCCTACAACAAAATGGCTCATTTGAGCCCTGCGGACCTCAAACGTGGCGTAATTGCAGCCTCAGCGGGCAATCATGCCCAAGGCGTGGCCTTGGCTGCCGCAAAATTGGACTGCAAAGCCATCATCGTGATGCCAACCACAACACCACAAGTAAAAATTGATGCGGTCAGTGCTCGCGGTGGCAGCTCAGTCAAAATTGTTTTGCATGGCGAGTCCTATAGCGATGCTTATCAACATGCCCTATCTCTTGAAAAGAAACATCAACTCACCTTTGTTCACCCCTTTGATGACCCAGATGTCATTGCAGGCCAGGGAACGATCGCGATGGAGATTCTGCAACAACACCAAGAGCCAATCGATGCAATCTTCTTAGCCATTGGTGGCGGTGGATTAATTGCTGGTGTTGGTGCTTATATCAAAGCCATCCGCCCTGAAATCAAGGTCATCGGCGTTCAGACCGTTGACTCTGATGCCATGAAAAAATCTTTAGAAGCAGGGCGCAGAGTTGAGCTAAAGGAAGTCGGTCTTTTTTCAGACGGCACAGCTGTCAAATTAGTTGGTAAAGAAACTTTTAGACTTTGCCAGCAAGTGGTTGATGAAATCATCACTGTTGATACAGATGCCATCTGCGCGGCGATCAATGATGTCTTCACCGACACACGCAGCATCCTTGAACCTGCTGGAGCACTTGCTTTAGCTGGTCTGAAGGCGTACGTCGAGCGCGAAAAGTGCAAGAATCAAACCTTGGTAGCTGTTGCTTGCGGCGCCAATATCAATTTCAATCGACTCAGATTCGTTGCTGAACGAGCTGAGGTTGGCGAAGCCAAGGAAGCTGTTTTTGCGGTGACCATCCCAGAACAAAGAGGTTCATTCAAGCGTTTCTGCGAACTTTTGGGTGAACGCAATGTCACAGAATTTAACTATCGCATTGCTGATGCCAATCAAGCTCACATTTTCGTTGGCATTGCCACTCAAAAAGCTTCTGATAGCGCCATCATTGCCAAGTCATTCACCAAATCTGGTTTCAACACCATCGATTTGACACAAGATGAACTGGCCAAATCACATTTGCGTCACATGGTTGGTGGACGTTCACAATTAGCTAAAAACGAATTGCTTTATCGCTTCGAGTTCCCAGAAAAACCTGGTGCCTTGATGAAGTTTTTAACCAGTATGGCGCCCAACTGGAACATCAGTCTTTTCCACTACCGCAATCATGGAGCAGATTACGGCCGCATTTTGATTGGTATGCAAGTGCCAGCCAGTGATAAAAAAGAATTGAAGAAATTTTTAGCAGGTCTTGGCTACCCACATTGGGATGAAAGCGATAACCCTGCGTACAAACTTTTCTTGGCATAAGCATGGCGTTTTCATTAGAAGGCAAATTAGTTGTCGCAATTTCCTCACGGGCTCTATTTGATTTTGAAGAAGAGAATCAAATATTTGAAGCCAGCGATGACAGTGCCTATATGCAACTTCAATTAAACAGAATTGATTTGCCCGCTAAACCGGGCGTTGCATACCCATTGGTCAAGAAGTTATTAACCTTCAATGAGGGTGGTCAACAAAACGTTGAAGTGGTGATTCTCTCTAGAAACGATCCAGTCAGCGGATTGCGAGTTTTTCGGTCAGCTAAAAATGCCGGCCTAGCGATTGAGCGCGGAGTATTTACAAGAGGTCGTGCGCCGTATCACTACCTTAAATCTTTGCAGGCTAATCTTTTCTTATCAGCCAATGCTGATGATGTGCGCGCCACACTCGATGCAGGCTTTCCTGCAGCCATGGTGTTTCCTCAAAGCAAGCAATTAGCTGAATCTAATTCAGATGAAATTCGAATTGCTTTTGACGGAGATGCTGTTTTATTTTCAGATGAAGCTGAAAGAGTTTTCCAAGCAAAAGGGCTCGATGCATTCGTTGCTCACGAGAGTCATAAAGTAGAAACACCCTTACCACCAGGTCCATTCAAACCTCTATTAGAGGCGCTGCACCGTCTTCAGGTTTCTGCCAAAAAATCTGGTCAGCAAATGAAGATTAGAACTGCATTGGTCACAGCTCGATCAGCCCCTGCTCACGAGCGAGCCATCAGAACCTTGATGGCATGGGGCGTCACAGTTGATGAGGCAATGTTTCTTGGCGGCTTAGCTAAAAAAGATTTTTTAAAAGAATTTCAACCCGACTTTTTCTTTGATGATCAATTGGGGCATTGCGAACTTGCCTCAGATGTTGCACCAACAGGTCAGGTTCTCTCTGGCATTGCCAATCAAATCAAATAATCACATGAGTACTTTAGATCAAGCGCCGCTCGGCAAAAACTCTGATAACCCAAATCAATACAGTCCCGAGCTTTTGTTTCCAATCGCACGAATTGAAAACAGACTAAAGATTGGGATTAAAAATACTGAACCGCCATTTTTTGGCATTGATATTTGGAATGCCTATGAGCTCAGTTGGTTGAATGCCAAAGGAAAGCCTCAGTTAGCCATTGCCACCTTTTTGGTTCCAGCCAATTCACCAAACATCATTGAATCGAAATCGTGGAAGCTGTATCTCAACAGCTTGAACAATCATAGCTTCCAATCCACGGAAGAATTGATTCAAACGCTCAAGAGTGAT
>JBJOKN010000093.1:0-4857 GCA_046046075.1 Pseudomonadota bacterium | reverse complement strand
AATTGAGAGTTGAGTTGATCGAGCTTCAAGCCCAAATCAAGTTGATAGCCTTTTGAGCGAATCGCAAGTTTTCCATCATAAGCAAGCAAACCGTTCAGTTGAGCTTGAATTTTTTTAATATCTGATGAGTCTGAAGTATTCAGAGCCTGAATTAATTGATTGATATCAACCTTGCCAGAAACCTTCATGTCTGATGATGATTGCCAAGGTAATTTATTGGCGTTATCAATAAACAGCTCGCCACCAAGCAGTTGAGCTTTTAAGTTTCTGCCAATGATGTTGTCTTCAGAAAATAAAATATCGCCTGTTATTTGTTGTACATCGATTTTTTGATTGATCCTAGCCTGATTTTTATCAAGCTTTACTTCGCCTTGTAACTTTGTTTGTTTCGAGTCATTGATGGGCATCTCGATATTTATCTTTAATTGAGCATTCCCTGAAATCTCAATTTTTTTACTGATTGCCTCAATGCTCTTTCCTGAAGGACTGTCTACATAGTATTTGAGTAACTCTTGGCTAGAACCTTTGGCAATGCCATTGATTTTTAAGGTCGCAGCTGGGCTAACGATATTGTCTATAACGCCTTGGATGTCTGTTAACTGAACACTCTCAAAAGAGGCGCTTTTTAAATCAAGCTGTAGTTTTGGGCCTTTGAATGAGACAGTGCCGTTCACGTCTGAAAAATCTGACCATTGCCCTTGTTTTCTATCAGTAGTCGGGGCTGGTGAATATTGAACTTGCTCAATTGGTAAATTGAGTTCAAAAATACCAGGAAATTTGGTATCGAATGGAATATGCAACGGATCGCCATGAATGTGCAACTGGCCATTACGAATACGACCCTCCTTGAGCGCTGCATTCAAGTAAGTTCTGGCAGTCTTTGACATGCCCAGCGGGAAAAGATTGGTTAAATTTTTTACATTGGCTTCATGAATGTCTGCTTTGATATACAAATCAGCCGGAGCTTTGGCAGTTTTAGCTTTATAACTGGCATCAAAAGTCAAATTAGCTGAATCATTTTTCAGTTTTAGTTTGCTGACTTGATATTCAAAGCCAGTATCTTTTTTCAGCCATTTGATTTTTCCTTTGATCAGATCAAGGGCCAGTTTGTCGTTTTCAAGTAGCTGAGGGAGAGTAAAGAAGGTGTCTTCACTGTCGAGGCTGATTTCCCCGCCCAGTTCTGTTGCATAGAGTCTGCCTGTCAAATTTGCTATTGAAAGAAGTCCTTTTGTTTCAGGCTTAAGGTAGGCTTTTTCAAAATCAAATGAAAGTTTGTAGTGGGATTCATTGAACCCGGGGATTTTTATATTGAAGGGTAATTTGCTCGCTTGCGCATGCCAGTTTGCATCTAAATTTTTTAGGATTCCCGTCGGTTGGTATTGCTTAATGAATTCAGTGATGTCTTTTGGGAGAGGGAATTGTTTGGCTAATTGCTCAACAAGATAGATGTCAATTTCATTGGCTTTTACACCAGCATGAGTGATTGCATCAATACTTGTGGCCATGTCCCAGTAAATGCTGATGCCATTGAGTTCCTTGGGGGCTGTCTTTTCATTCACTTGCCACTTAAGTAAAGGCGCGCTGACCGACATTTTTTTACCTGAGGTCAGTTGCTCAAGTTCCACATCAATTTTTGCGATTTTCAGTGGTGCACCCAGGCGTGGCCACTCAATGTGAAGATTTTGTGCTGCAAGTTTTGTTGATCCACCATCAAGTGCGCCATCATCGATATAGGTGCGTCCTTGAGAGTTCAGTTGACCAGATACAACATTGACTGGGCTATCAAATAATTGATTGATCTTGGCGATATTCAATTCATTGATTTGCCATTCGAGTCTACCAATCCAGTCTTTCCAATTACCAGCATTGCCAAAAATGCTGTGCCTAAAGTCAGCTTTGAGGGATGCTGTATTTGAATGCCATGGTGTTTTGATATTTAATTCGATGGCATGTTTGAACCAAGAATTCTTTAATGTGAGAGATTCAATATCTAGAGAATATTGACTGCTTTGAAAGCGTTGATCTAGCCAATTAATTTTGGCATTTTTAACTTCAAGGCGATCTTGTTCAAATAACCAATTGCCGAACTTAAAGCCAGCCGTTGATTGATCGAGTTTGATACCGGCAATATTCCAGTTACCTTTGGAATCTCGTTGAATTTGAATCAGAGCATCATCAAAGTTAAGGTCGTGAAAGTGAGGCTCGAGTTTCCAAAGAGTTTCCCAAGATAACTTTCCTGTTACTTGGGGAATGCTTAATTTAGGATTTTGAGAGTCGCCAAGTTCGTAGAGCTTGATATTGTCAATTTTGAAAGCTGGCCAAAGGAAATCCCAGCCAGTTTGAATGTTTTCAATTTTTAAATTGACACCCAGGGTTTGGCTGATCACCTGTTCAAAAGATGCTTTATTTTTTTCAACCTGCGGCCATATATAAAAGCGAGTTAGCAGTTGAGCGGCAACAAAAAGCAGGGCAGTCAATAAAAGGATCCATCGAGCCCTTTTTTTCCAAATGGCAAGTCTATTCTCGTCAACTTTGAGGTGACGGATGCTTTCCAGAGGGTTCAAATTGGATAACCATGACATTTTTGTAATTATGCTGTAGCCGAGCAGGTATTGATAGCGATAACATGATACCTATGACAACAATTCACCCTAAACTTTCCCTACTTTTAGACCATTCAGCCTACGCACTGCGTTGGTTAACTGCCCGCCCAGAATGGTCCTCAGAAATTGGCGAAATGGCTGCAGGCCCTGTGAATGAAGCAGTGATTGATGCCTTACTTAAGTCGGCAATGCCAACTGAGGCTGGTCAAGCTCTCAGTATTGATGATTTAGGTGCCAATTTACGCCTTGCTCGCCAAAAGTTTATGTTGTTGATCGCGGCTCGTGATTTTAATGGTGCCGCTGACGTTCAAGAAGTCACGCAAGCCATGACATGTTTTGCTGAAAAAGTCACTGCCTTGGCTGTTGAGGCAATTCGTCAAGATATCAAACCAATGGTTGGCGAGCCGCTCAATCAGCAAGGGAATTACTCGCCCATGATGATTGTTGGTATGGGTAAATTGGGAGGCCGTGAGCTCAATGTGTCATCTGACATTGATTTGGTCTTCCTCTATGAAGAAGAAGGTGAAACTCAGGGTGGCGTAAAAAGTATTTCTCATCAAGAGTGGTACACGCGTCTTGGTAAGCGTCTGATTGCCTTGTTGAGTGAATTACGTTCAGAAGGTTTTGTATTCAGGGTCGATATGCGCTTGAGACCAAATGGCGATTCTGGTCCATTGGTTTGTAGCTTAGGAATGCTTGAGGAATACTTCTGTGTTCAGGGTCGCGAATGGGAAAGGTACGCATGGATCAAGGGGCGCATGATTTACCCCTCGCCTGATATGCTTGCTTATGAAAGATGCCAAAAAGGTTTACAAGATTTGGTCAGACCTTTTGTCTACAGACGCTATCTTGATTTTGGTGTGATTGCGGCGATCAGAGAGTTGCATGGGCAAATTCAGCAGGAAGCTGAAAAGCGCAGTCTGCTTCATCCAGAGAGAGCGGCGGATGTGAAATTGGGGCGTGGTGGAATTCGTGAAATTGAATTCATGGCACAAATGTTTCAACTGGTGCGAGGTGGTCAAGATCCAGGACTGAGAATTCGCCCAACGCTAGAGGTCTTGAAAGCTGTTTTTGAGCGTCAGTTAATTGGTCAGGTGGAGCTTGATCAACTGACCAATGCTTATCTCTATTTAAGAAAGCTAGAACACCGTTTGCAATATTGGGAAGATGCTCAAACACATCATCTACCCGGTGATGATGTTTCTCAGCAAAGACTAGCTATTGCGATGGGGCATGCCACTTTGGATGAGTTCAAAAAGCAATTGGCTCAACACAGAGACAATGTGGCCAAACTATTTGCCGATGCTTTTGTGTTGAAAAAGCATCAAGCAGAGATCGATCAGGATGGCGCTGAGCTTGCGGTGTGGACACCATCTCCTGAGTATTTGGCTTTGACAGAGAAATGGCATGAGTGGTGGGGCAGTGCGCGTTGGCGCTCTTTATCTGACTCATCAAGAAGAAAATTCACGCAGTCAATGTCTGCAGCCATGAATTACGTCGAGCAGCAGGGTTGGGCCCTATCAAGATCCGATGAGGTGATGGTGAGGATGATGAATTTGCTAGATTCAATTTCTAGACGTTCATCGTATCTAGCACTTTTGAGTGAGTACCCTCATATTCTGAGTAGATTAATCTCATTGATTTCTGCTTCCAAGTGGGGAACTGATTATCTGATTCAGCATCCACATTTATTGGATGATTTACTGACCGGTCAAGGTCAATACACACCAGAAGATCATCCCGCTGTTTATTGGACGAAGCTCAAAGCCGACATCAATATTTTGCTTGATGATGCTATGGACAATGGCGATCAAGCTGAGCAAGCCATGGATATTCTGAGGCAAGTTCATCACACGGAAACATTCTTGACCTTGTTAGCAGAGTTGGGCATTGGACGAGACGAACCATTGCCAATTGAAAAAGTCAGTGATCGACTCTCTGCCTTGGCTGATTTGATTCTTGGTTTGACCCTGGAAAGGGTTTGGCCAATGGTGGCAAAGAAGTTCCAGTTAAACGAAGTGATTCCACCTTCCTTTGCGGTGATTGCTTATGGCAAGCTAGGTGGTAAAGAATTAGGGTACGCATCAGATTTGGACATCGTGTTTTTATATGATGCTCCCGAAGAAGATCAAAATGCTGGCGAAATCTATGCCTTATTTGCAAGACGCTTGATTGCATGGCTGACGGCGTCAACTTCAGCCGGCATTCTGTTTGAAATCGACACTCGTTTAAGGCCCAATGGTGCGGCAGGATT
>JBJOKN010000092.1:0-4872 GCA_046046075.1 Pseudomonadota bacterium | reverse complement strand
TGCATGACCTCCTTGTCCCTTTGGTCTGAAGGACGTTTCTTTGAAGCAGCAGAGCATGCTTCGATCGCAATTAATCAAGCCATTGAAATTGGGTACGCATCCATCACCGCACCTCTTGATGCTTATTTAGTTCTGGCTCGCTGTCAATTGGAGCTTTCCCAATTAGATAAAGCGGTAGAAACTCTCTCAGTATTGATGGAGAAGTCATCTGATTCTCAGATCTGGCCATGGTTTTTGATGGCTGAAGGAACACGAGCTCGGATCAGCATTACAAAGGGGCAAGTTCCTCAAGTTATGGAGATCATCAATCAACAACGTAATCTTGTCGCGAGCCTGAAATCTCCTAACGAGCTGAATTGGCTCATTGATATGACCGAGGTTTTCTTAAGATTCACCCTCGATGATTGGGATCGCGCTGAAGAGTTACTTCGCAGAATGCCAAAGATCGAAATGGTCCGTCAAATTGATATTAACGCCAAATTTCAGAGCGATCCCAAAAAAGTTCCAGCCCTAATCGAAGCTTTCCCAGAAAACACACCCCGTGAAAAAGTCAACAAGTTTCTCTATCAAGCAACGATCAATGTAGATAAAGAAAACGCTTCTTTGGGATTTCTGAACAAAGCACTCGAGGTCGGTGCTGAAGTTGGATATCACGAATATTTTGTAAGGCAACACCGTCTGTACTCCATCATGGTTAAGGCAGCTGCTGCCCAACCAACTGTATTCAGAGAAAGTGTGGTTAATGAAATGACAGAAAGAATTCAAGCGATGAATTCAAATACTGGAGCACTAGAAGAGAAGCTAACTACACGAGAGTTAGAGATTTTAAAGCACCTAACAACAGGTATTCCGCTAAGTGCAATTGCAAAGCAGCTACATATCTCACAAAACACGATGAAGACCCACCTTCGCAATGTCTACCGAAAGCTAGGTGTAGATGGACGCCATACGGCTGTTGAAAAGGCGAAAAAACTTCTACTTATTTAAGGTACTGCGCTAAGGTCGCGCTATGAGTCCAGCATTTAATCGTTTATGGGCTGGAAGTATTCTTTCCAACTTGGCAGATGGCGTACTTATCGCTGCGGCTCCTTTGCTCGCAATCACTCTGACAGATAGCACTGTTTTAATCTCAATTATCGGCGCAATGGTGATGCTGCCATGGCTACTTTTTGCGATGCCTATCGGCGTGATGGTTGATCGCGTGGATCGCCGTTTTATCTTGGCTGGTTCGAACGCAATTCGCAGTGCCATTGTCGGCATATTGGCTCTTGGCATTGCTACAGAGCATGTGACTATATATTGGTTGATTTTTGTCGCATTTATTATTGGTATCTGTGAAGTTGCTACAGATACCACTGCACAATCCCTGATCCCGCAAATCTTGGATGAAGAGCACTATGAAAAAGGAAACTCAAGACTGCAGATTTCAGAGACAGTTATCCAAGGTTTTATTGGTTCCCCCTTAAGTGGATTCCTGTATGCCTTGGCGATTTGGCTGCCATTCTTCATCAATAGCATTGGCTACGCCGTGGCCACTTTGCTCGCGCTTTCAATCCCGATTCAATATTTACAAGATGTCCGAACTGAAAGCTCTCAAGAGAACAAGCCGCATTTTATTGAAGATATTAAGTTTGGAATTAAATACCTTTACAACCACAAAGTGTTGCGCCGATTAGTCATTACAACAGCAACTATTGGCGTTTGTTACTCAATGGGTACCGCCACAATGGTTTTGTTCATCGTAAAAGAGCTAGAACTTGAGCCTAAGTATTTTGGTGTGATACTCACGATTCAGGGTCTCGGAGCACTTTTGGGAGCGATCGTCGCACCAAAGGCCTCAAAGAGATTTGGCCGAAGCATCATGATGACCCTTGGCATCACCAGTAGCTCAGTAGTTTTATTGTTCCAAGGATTTGCACCCAATATTTACATCTTCGTGGCTCTTGCAACTTTGGGAGGGTTTGCGATTTCACAGTGGAACATTTTGCTGATGGCTACTTATCAAACAATTATTCCAAATGAGTTATATGGACGAATTCATGGAACCCGCAGAACTTTGGTGTGGGGAATGATGCCGATTGGCTCATTAATTGGGGGAGTCCTCGCCCACTTCAGTCTTCGCCTTCCAATGTATGTCGGTGGAGTCATCGCATCGGTGATCGCCTTAAGTTCAATTACTTTCTTAATGAGCGTTGCAAAGAGTGCTGAAACGACGCAATAATACTTTTTTGTGAAATCAAAACTTGGCCGGGCATATTGGAAACTTTGGTCGGCAACAGCTGTCTCAAATTTGGGTGATGGTGTATCTGCTATCGCTTATCCATGGTTGGCATCGGCTGTCACTCGCTCACCAATCCTTATTGCAGTGGCTGGGTTTGCCTCTCGATTGCCCTGGTTAGTTTTCACTCTTCACGCAGGAGTAATAACCGATCGCTTTGATCGAAGGAAACTTATTGTCGGTATGGACTTGATTCGTGGATTGCTAACGGTGATTGTGGGGGCGATAGTTCTTCTCAATGCGGAATCTCTACCATCGCTCAATGAATTGAACTCACTTACCGATATGGAAACCAACTGGGTGCTTTATTTGGTATTGGTTATCGCCTCATTTCTGTTTGGGCTGGCAGAGGTGCTTCGCGATAACAGTGCCCAAACATTGATGCCTAGTGTTGTTGCGGAAGAAAATCTTGAAAAGGCAAATGGCCGCATGTGGTCGGCAGAGTCGCTCACAAACAGTTTTATAGGACCACCGCTTGGATCATTGTTAATTGGTATTTCAATTTTTATTCCATTCTTTTTCGATGCGGTCTCATTTTTTGTTGCTGTGGCATTGATTGCCTCAATTTCAGGAACCTTCAAACCGATTAATGACAAGCCTGCAGAAAAAATAGATTTTAAAGGAGAAATCAAAGAGGGCTTCGCCTGGCTTTGGGCTCACCCATTGCTTCGCCCGATGGCAATTATTTTAGGATTTATGAATGGCGTTGGTTCAATGGTCGGTGCGACATATATTTTGTTTGCACAAGAGGTTTTGGAAACTTCGGTTTTTGTTTTTGCTATCTTGGGAATGGCAGGGGCCGTGGGCGGAATTATTGGGGGATTGTTAGCCCCTAAAATCTCGGAGAAATTAGGAAGTGGGACCAGCCTCAGTCTCTCGCTAATTTTTGCCCCTATCAGTTCGTTGATAATTGGGTTGAGTTCAAATTGGCAAATTGTTTGGGTCATCGCGGTCTTTCAAACTATTTTTGCAATTTTATGGAACACAATCACTGTGTCGCTGCGGCAAAGCATCATTCCTTCGGATCTACTGGGAAGAGTAAATAGTGTTTACCGATTTTTTGCGTGGGGATCGATTCCCATCGGAGTTTTTCTAGGAGGTGGAATAGTGGCTGTGAGCCAATTTTTTCTATCTCGGGAGATGGCATTACGAACACCGTATCTTTTGGGTGCCATCCTTAATTTAATTATTTTCATTCTGGCCGCTCCACGGCTCAGAACCGAGGCGATTGAAAAAGCTCGGGCCGCGGCAAAGAGATAGCCAATCTCACCCCTTTTTCAGGCAAGGGTTACCTATTTGTTACCAAACTACGCCTATATCTAAAGGAAACTTCTTGCCCATTTACCGCTCAGTAAGGCAGACTTCACCCACCAAAAGCGCCTACGGGGTTGGTCGACTCTCCGCAGACGCTTTTCTTTAACCCTCAAGGAGGAACTATGAAGTTCACACGTAGCGCAAAGCTTGCGCTCGCAACTGCAGCATCAGCGGCGTTGGCAGTTTCACTGCTAACACCTGCACAAGCTGCAACACGTTCAACTGTGGTTATTCACCACACAAACGTTCAGACTGGTCTTAACTGTGGTCTTTCAACTACAAACAGCACTGTTTGTACTGACCAAGCAGCTTTGACTGGCATGGGCTTTAACTATTACAACGATAAGAAGGAAC
Organism: Pseudomonadota bacterium; assembly: GCA_046046075.1. Classification (GTDB taxonomy): domain Bacteria; phylum Pseudomonadota; class Gammaproteobacteria; order Burkholderiales; family Burkholderiaceae; genus Polynucleobacter. The sequence goes on along the minus strand of JBJOKN010000092.1, from coordinate 926 downwards.
TTGTTAAGAACACAGTTTTTGGTAACTACAAGGTAATCAAGAACTCAAAGACAGATTTCCGTGTTCAGTACACAGTTAACCCAGGCCGCGTATGGTCAGATGGCACACCAATCACAGGTGTTGACCTTCTTCTTTCACACATTCTTTCAAGCGATGATTACTCAAAGGCTGCAGGCCTAGGTGATCCAGCAAGCAAGACAGAAAAGCCAGCGTTCAATGGCCAGGGATACGGAAGCACTTACCACAAGAACATTGTGGGAGAGCCAGTACTTTCTTCAGATGAAATGTCAGTGACATTGCGTTGGAAGAGCCCAATCGCTAACTGGGATCTATATGGTCCAGGACCATCACCAGTACACGCAATGGTTTTGCTAGCTGAAGGAAAAGATGGTCTTCAGTCAGCATCTGCAAATCTTGCTGCAAAGGATCGTTTCCTAGCTGCATTCAAGTCAAAGGACACAGCTCTTCTTAAGAAGATGGGTAAGGTGTGGTCAGAAGATTACACAATTACAACAATCAACAAGAGCACAAACCCATTGCTTCTCATCAGCAACGGTGGATTCATTGTTGAGAGCGCAGTTCCAAAGACTTCAATGACTTTGGTTGCAAACCCTAAGTACAACTCAGGTCCAAAGATGTCAGGCACAATTGACACAATCGTGTTCAAGGTCATCACAGATGGAACTGCAGCTGTACAGGCACTTGCAAACGGTGAGCTTGATATCTACGCAGGTCAGGCAACAGCAGATGGTGTAGCCGCACTGAAGAAGATTTCAAACATCAACGTCACAGGTGGCGAGCAGGCTGTTTATGAGCACTGGGATCTTCACTACGACAGCGTCGAAGGTGAGCCTCCATACTCAGGTATCTTCTCTGTAAAGGGTGGCGCAAAGGCTAAGGCTCTTCGCCAGGCATTCTTGCTAGCT
>JBJOKN010000091.1:0-4884 GCA_046046075.1 Pseudomonadota bacterium | reverse complement strand
CCCGCATCAGACTTTAAATTGATCGTGATGCTGCGCTTATTGCGGTTCATATTTAAAAAGCCCATGCTGTCTGGGCCTTTCATCTTGAATCCCATGGCGCCTCGTGTTTGATCCCCAGAACCTGGAGGTTCTATTTTGATCACATCGGCACCCATGTCTGCTAACAACATGCAGGTATAGGGGCCAGCCATCACTTGGCTGATGTCTAGAACCTTCACGCCCACCAGGGGCAGTGGACGTGAAGATACTCCAGTTTGGGGTGATGTCATTACTCAGCCTTTACGTTCAACTCTTTAACAAGTTTTGCGTACTTGTTAAGTTCAGCTTTTAAAAATACTGAGAACTCATCAGGAGTTGCAGGGCCTGCAGTTTGTAAACCTTGTGCATCCAAAGTCACCTTGATCTTAGGGTCGTTCATGGCTGCACGAACCGCGGCATCAATTTTCATAACCATGTCTTTAGGCATGTTCTTTGGACCCATCACTGAATACCAGTTGGTCACATCAAAGCCTTTGATACCAACTTCTTCAAATGTTGGAACATCTGGAAGGATTGATAAACGTTTTGGTGTTGAAATAGCCAAAGGCTTTAGTTTTCCAGCGCGAATATGCGGCAATACTGGTGGCAAAGTGTCAAAGTTCATATTGATCTGACCAGCCATCAAGTCAACAATCGCTTGACCACTGCCTTTGTATGGCACGTGATTCATTTGAACCTTGGCAATCTTTGAGAACAAAGCACCGGCCAAATGTTGTGTGCTACCAATGCCAGAAGAACCATAAGTCATCTGTGCTGGATTGTTCTTAGCCAAGCTGATCAATTCTGGAACTGTTTTTGCTGGAATTGAAGGATGCAATACCAAGATATTCGGCACATAACCTACGTAAGTAATCGGTGTGAAATCTGTTGCAGCATTAAATGGTATTTTTGGCAATACAAATGGAGCAATCGCATTTGAATTTGAGTGACCCATGAGTAGGGTGTAGCCATCAGCAGGAGCTTTTGCAACAACATCAGCACCGATCGTACCCGCTGCACCAGATCTGTTTTCGATGATGATGTTTTGACCTAGGATCTCACTCATTTTTGGAGCCAGTGCTCGTGCCACGATATCAGTACCGCCACCAGGAGCAAAGCCAACCACCAAACGAATTGGTTTATTCGGCCAAGCTGCTTGAGCAAAAACTGGGGATGCCAGTACTGAAGTTGTTAGTGCTGCCACAGCTGTGGCAATGATTTTACGTCTTGTGTTCATGATCTCTCCTCGTTGAACAATGATGACTACAGTTCTAAAAAACTTACCCTTACTTCTATTGACAACAAAACTACAAAACTACAAATACACAAAGCAAAAAAACAAAAAAATCAAAAAAACAATATGAAACTTATTCCAAATGCATCTCCAAAATACGCGCTACGTGCAATGCCTCTCTATCAGCACCATCTTTGATCTGATGGCGACAGCTTGAGCCATCAGCCAAGACAATCGCATCAGGCGCTTGGCGAATAGCTGGAAGTAATTGCATTTCTGCCATTTGTAATGACACTTGATGATGCTCACTCTCATAACCAAAGCTACCAGCCATGCCACAGCAAGAGGACTCAATCAACTGAGGCTGAGCTTGCGGAATCATTTTGAGCAGGGCAATGATTGGTTTTACGGCATCAAATGATTTTTGATGACAGTGTCCGTGCAACAAAATTTGCTGATCACAAGCCTTTAGCTTTGGAGCGAAGCGCCCAGCCTTCGCTTCTGATACTAAAAATTCCTCAAAGGTCTGACTACCTTTAGCCAAAGTTTTCGCTGAATCACCCAAGCCCATCACCAAAAACTCATCACGCAAGGTCAAGATACAAGAGGGCTCTAGACCAATGATCGGAATATTTTTCTCTGTGTAGCGAGTAAAGGCATCCAGTAATTCTTGTGCGCTGGCACGAGCCTCATTCACCATGCCACTCGCCAAGTATGTTCTGCCACAGCAATAGTGCCCTTGTTTTTTCTGTGGAATGTGAACGGTGTAGCCGCTGGCCTCAAGCACATTGATTGCGGCTTTGATATTTTCAGTTTCAAAACATCCGTTGAATGTATCTGCCCACAAAACCACTGGTTTGGCGCTGGTAAACAATGCTTCTTCGGTGCTGCCAAGCATTGAACGCCAAGCTGTATCACGACGCCAAGTTGGTAAGCTGCGTTTAGCAGATATCTGTGTGATCTTTTCACCCAGTAAAGCAAGGCCAGGAATTTTATTTCTTAAATTCAATAAAAATGCTAAGCCAGGAATGGCTGCAATGTGATGAGAGTAGCGTGGTAGCTGAGCGATCAAGCGATCTCTGAGGGTCCAACCATGAGATTGTTTGTAATGGCTCAAGTATTCAATCTTCATTTTTGCCATATCAACGCCAGTAGGGCACTCGCGTTTACATCCTTTACAACTAACGCATAGATCAAATGCTTCTTTAACTTCTTCAGATAAAAACGCCTCTTTGCCTAATTGATTCGACAAGGCTAGACGCAATGTATTTGCGCGACCTCTGGTCAAATGTTTCTCATCGCGAGTCACGCGGTAACTTGGGCACATGGTGCCAGCATCAAACTTGCGGCAATGACCATTGTTGTTGCACATCTCTACTGCTTTGGCAAAACCACCACTTGGGTCACCGCCAGTTCCAGGCGCTGTGGTCTCCTCAGTCACTGGGTCGTTCTGTACATCCCAGCTTGACCAATCCAGAGAAGTCTTGAGTGGAATCACGCGATATGTTTGCGGGAATCTAAACAAGGATTCATCATCCATCTTGGGAGGATTGATGATCTTGCCTGGGTTGAATAAATTATTTGGGTCAAAAGCATGTTTGATTTCACCCAAAGCCTCAGTGAGTTTTGGTCCAAATTGCCACTGAATCCATTCACCACGACAGATGCCATCGCCATGCTCACCGCTGAAAGCGCCCTTGTAGCGCTTGACCAGTGCTGCAGCCTCTTCAGCAATTGCGCGCATCTTTTGCGCGCCACCGCGACGCATATCTAAAATTGGGCGAACGTGCAGGGTACCGACTGATGCATGGGCATACCAAGTGCCACGTGAGCCATACTTTGAAAAAACTTCTGTGAGGCCTTGGGTATATTCAGCCAAGCTCTCTAAAGGAACGGCGCAGTCCTCAATGAAGCTCACTGGCTTACCATCACCTTTTAAGCTCATCATGATGTTCAAGCCAGCTTTGCGAACTTCCCATAAATTCTTTTGAGACTCCGCATGAATCATTTCTACCACGCAACCAGGGTGGCCTAAGTCAGCCATCAAGCTGACCAAGTCTTTTACTTTTTTCTCAAGTGGTGCTAACTCTTCGCCTGAGAACTCTACCAATAAAATAGCTTCTGGCGTTTTGCCTGCCACATCGATCAACGCTGTTTCAATCACTGCTTTAAATGCAGGATTGCTGCGTGATAAATCAATCATGGTGCGATCGACCAATTCAACGGCAGAAGGCTTCAATTTAACGATGTGCTGAGCGCTGTCCATTGCTTCATAGAAGCTGGTGAAGTTAACCACGCCCAAAGTCTTGTGCTTTGGTAATGGTGAAAGAGCGAGGCGTAATTGTTTGAAATAAGCCAAGCTACCTTCACTACCCACCAATAGATGTGCCAAATTGACTTGGCCATCTTGCGTGTATGGACGCTCACTTTGATTGTTAAAAATATCTAAGTTGTAGCCCGCAACTCTGCGCATCACTTTGGGCCACTTCGCTTCAATTTCGGCTTGATGTTGATGAGCCAATGATTGAACAAATTGACCGAGTTCTAAAGCTTTGCCAGTGGCATTTTTCATCAAACCAAATGAAGCCTCTTGACCATTGGCTAACCAGGCATCAACACCCAAGACGTTGTGAACCATGTTGCCATATGCAATGGATCGGCTGCCGCAAGAATTGTTACCTGCCATACCGCCAATTGTTGCTTGTGCTGCAGTAGAAACATCAACGGGATACCAAACTTGATGTTTTTTTAGAGCGGCGTTTAAGTGATCAAGCACGATGCCTGGCTGAACATCTACATAGCCTTGCTCAAGATTGATATCTAAAACATTTCTAAAATATTTGGTGTTATCAATCACCAGTGCTGGACCGGTTGTTTGTCCGCACTGGCTTGTGCCACCACCACGAGGCAATACAGGGACGCCAAGATCAGCAGCTATTTGTATGGCAGCAACAATATCTTCTGCAGTTTTTGGAACAAAGACTGCCACCGGCATGGTTTGGTAAATCGAGGCATCGGTGGCATAACGCCCACGACTGGCGACATCCGTCATCACTTCGCCTGATGTTTCAGATTCCAGCCGTTTGGCTAGAAATTGGGTGTCAATCATGACTTCTTTGTAGGCGAGTGGCTTGTTCATGCTTTGGTGCTCATGCTTTAACTGAGTGAGATAAGTTTTCTGAATCCATCAACTGAATCACCACATCACGTTTATTCATCACGTGATTCATCATGACTCGTCTCATGCGTGCGCCATCTCTGGCTTTGAGTGCATCAATCATCTCTTGATGCTCGCCCACAGCTTTTTCCCATTTGACTTCGTCTTGGTTTGAGCGGAAGCGCAAGGCTTCAATGCGAGCATTGACCTGTATAAATAATTGACTCAAAACAGGGTTGGCGGCCGCCTGATTGATGGCGTTGTGTATTTTTAAATTGATTTTGTAATAGCTTGATAAGTCACGGCGAGCATAGGAGGCCATCATTTCATAATGCATGGCTTCAAGCTCAGATAGGGCAGCATCAGTGATGTTTTGAGCTGCCAACTCGCCAGAGAAACCCTCAAGGTTGGCAATCACATCAAATGTGTTGATCACATCCTCTTTGCTTAATTGAACTGCAATCGCGCCACGATT
>JBJOKN010000090.1:0-4909 GCA_046046075.1 Pseudomonadota bacterium | reverse complement strand
GAGGTCTGTCTTGAATTTATCCATCGCTCTCCAAGCACTTAAAGTCAATAAATTACGTTCAGGTCTGACGATGCTGGGCATCATCATTGGCGTGGCCGCCGTGATTGTGATGATTGCTGTTGGTAGTGGTGCTCAAGCACGGGTTAAAGAACAAATTGCAGGCCTCGGTTCTAACCTTATGATCCTGTGGGCGGGATCTGTGACCACTGCTGGTGTGCGAGGCGGTTCGGGCACGGCTCAAACATTGGTTGAAGATGATGCTTGGGCTGTGATGAATGAAATTCCAGAAATTCAAGTGGCGGCACCAACTCAAAGAGGCAGTGGTCAAATCGTTTGGGGCAATGCCAATTGGTTGGCTTCGATCGTGGGCACCACACCAGAGTATTTTGAAGCTCGTGATTGGGGTTTGGTGAACGGCCGCTTATTTGAAGCTGGCGAGATGTCAGGTGCTGGCAAAGTAGCCATTATTGGTCAAACAGTCGCTAGAGAATTATTTGGTGACGGTGATCCAGTCGATCAAATCATTCGAGTGCGGGGCGTGCCATTCACGGTGATTGGTCTGCTTGAGCGTAAGGGTCAAAGCATGATGGGGCAGGATCAAGATGATATTGTCATCATCCCTTTGACCACTGCACGCAATAAAATTTTTGGCGCTTTACAAGGGCGTATTGGCAGAGTCAGCTCTATCTTCATCAAAGCCAAAGATGGTGTTGATATGAAAGAAGCTGAAGATAAGGTCAGAGTATTGCTTCGCCAGCGTCATAAACTATCGGGCAATACTCCTGATGACTTTTCTTTGCGTAATTTGACAGAAATACTTCAGGCCCAAGAAGCCGCCAGCAAAGTCATGGCTATTTTGTTGGCTGCAGTGGCATCCGTGAGCTTATTGGTAGGTGGTATTGGCATCATGAACATCATGCTGGTGTCCGTGACCGAAAGAACGCGAGAGATTGGTTTGCGTTTAGCTGTTGGTGCGAGGAGCAAAGACATTCTGTCGCAATTCTTGGTGGAAGCGATCACACTCTCAACCATCGGTGGTGTGTTAGGAATTCTTCTGGGAGGTCTTGGAACTTGGCTGGTTGCTGAATTAGCTGAATGGCCTGTACAACTTTCTGTTGTGTCGATTATTTTGGCTGTGGGATTTTCTGCGGTGATTGGAATTTTCTTTGGCTACTATCCTGCACGCAAAGCATCATCCATGCAGCCAATACAGGCATTGAGATACGAATAACTCCTTAAAAAGTATTGCTAAATAGTTTTTAAATCACCATTCTTCCTGGCAGATTAATTGTTTATCATCACGCCATGGATATCTATTTAATTCTCAAAGCAGTCATTCTGGGCTTGGTAGAAGGTTTTACTGAGTTTTTGCCGATTTCTTCGACGGGTCATTTGATCTTGGTGGGTGACTTGTTGGATTTCAATGACGACAAAGGCAAGGCCTTTGAAGTCATCATTCAGTTTGGTGCGATCTTGGCGGTTTGTTGGGAGTATCGTCAAAAACTCATCAGTGTGGTGACTGGCATTACTTCAAGAAGAGCGTCTCAGCGCTTTGCCGTGAATGTGATCATTGCCACAATCCCAGCCATTGTTTTGGCTTTGTTGTTTGGCAAATACATTAAGAGTGCTTTGTTTTCTCCAATTCCTGTTGCTACAGCTTTTATCGTGGGCGGCTTCATTATTTTTTGGGCTGAGGCTCGTCAAAAGAAATTAGAGTCTGAAGTAGGTAATGGTGTTTTGATTTCTCGAGACATTGATAGTGTGGATGATCTCAATTGGCGCGATGCCCTGAAAATTGGTTTGGCACAGTGCGCAGCGTTGATTCCTGGAACCTCTCGCTCAGGTGCAACCATCATTGGTGGCATGTTGTTTGGTTTACCAAGAAAAGTTGCTACAGAGTTTTCTTTCTTTTTAGCCATTCCAGTGATTGCAGGTGCGACACTCTATGAACTCATCAAGTTGCGTCATGTTTTGGGGGATGCTTCATGGAGCACCTTCGGTCCTACTTTAGGAATTGGCTTTGCAGTTTCTTTCGTTTCTGCTTTTGTGTGTATCCGTTGGTTGATACGTTATGTGGCAACCCACGACTTTAGGATTTTTGCTTGGTACCGAATTATTTTTGGTATTTTGGTTTTGCTGACTGCTTGGACAGGACTTGTCCAGTGGTCACACTGATGATGCAGGCACGCTAGAGCGAAGCTGATTTGATTTCGGGTCTCTGATTTTGCGGTTGGCTTGCAACATCGTGCCTTCAATCACAGCGCCACTGGCAATCGTGAATGCTTCTGCACTGATATCGCCATGAACAACGGCGCAATCAGAAAGTACGATTAATTCTTTAGCGAAAATATTGCCAATCACTTTTCCGGCGATATAGGCTTTATTACAGTGAATGTTTCCTGTGACAACTCCGCTGGGACCTACAGCAATCGAGCAAGGATATTTATCTGCTGGTTCTAGGTTGCCAAATACTTTGCCATCGATGCGCAAGCTGTCATGAACGGTCATGCGACCATGGATGACTGAGCTCTTACCTACCAAGGTATCAAAGCTTTCCATCCCTTCAGCGCGCGGTTTTTTCTTCTTAAACAAAATATGACAAATCTCTAATAATTGTCAGAAGTATAAATCATTAGCTCAATGGTTAACAGGGTGAATACTGAGCCTATCTCCTAATTCTTTGATTTGTTTAAGAAGATTGTTATTAAGATCGCTGCGCAGATTAAAATACCAGGTATGTCAGAAAAAAAATCAGAATCGCCACGATTACACAAATCTTTTGCGCAAGCCAAACAAGAGTTGCCTGAAGATTCTGAGCATTACTTGCACCGCATCAAGTCTTTTGTTTTGCGCACAGGACGCTTGACTCCTGGTCAAGCCCGTGCGATTGAAACTTTAGGCCCACAATTTCTATTGCCTTTTACTGGGCAAATAATTGATTGGGTTAAGAGCTTTCAATTGAATGGTGATCAAGCGAGTGGATCAAATCAAACAGCTCGACCAAAAATACTTGAAATTGGTTTTGGCATGGGTGAGACCACGGCAAAGATTGCTGCGGCAAGACCTGCTGATGATTTTTTGGCCATCGAGGTTCATGAGCCAGGAGTGGGGGCATTACTTAAGTTAATAGGTGAGCAAGGACTCACTAATTTAAGACTTATGCGCCATGATGCAGTGGAAGTTGTTGAAAACATGATCCCAGAATCTTTTTTAGATGGTGTGCATGTTTACTTTCCCGACCCTTGGCACAAAAAACGCCATAACAAACGCCGTTTGATTCAGCCAGAGTTTGTCTCACTATTAAGTAGCAGGATTAAATCAGGTGGTTACTGGCACTTGGCAACCGATTGGCAAGAGTACGCTGAGCAAATGATGGAAGTTTTATCTGCAGAACCTACATTGGTGAACACAGGCAGCTTGCCAGGCGGTTACGCAGAACGTCCGAGTTATCGCCCAGTGACCAAATTTGAGAACCGAGGCATTCGCCTCGGACATGGGGTGTGGGATTTGGTGTTCAAGAAAGTATAAAAATCTTGTTTCTATTTATTTGCTGAGCTTCTGCTGAATTTAGAGCGGAGCTTAGAGACCCAGGCAAACATACTTCATCTCTAAATACTCATCCATTCCCCAGACACTGCCTTCTCTACCAAGACCTGATTGTTTGATACCGCCAAAAGGGGCCACTTCATTTGAGATGGTGCCGGTGTTAACACCGACCATACCAAACTCCAAAGCTTCAGCAACTCTCCAAATACGACTGATGTCTTTGCTATAGAAATATGAAGCCAAGCCGTACTCGCTGTCATTGGCCATCTGAATCACTTCTGATTCAGATGTGAACGGAATCACAGCAGCCACCGGACCAAAGGTTTCTTCTTCGGTGATCAACATTCCTTTTTTAACGCCTGCTAAAACAGTCGGCTCATAGAAAGTACCTCCCAAAGCGTGGCGCTTGCCTCCAGTGATGAGGCGGGCGCCCTTAGCGATAGCATCCTCTACGTGTTGTTCCACTTTATTGATGGCCTGTTGATCAATCAAGGGTCCTAATTGAACGCCTTTATCTAAACCTGGACCAATCACAATGCGCTTGCTGGCTTGAGCAAGTTTTTCAACAAAAGCATCATGCAGGCTTTCATGAACGTAAAAGCGATTGGTGCACACACAGGTTTGGCCAGCATTGCGGTATTTAGATTGCATCGCGCCACTGACGGCGGCATCTAAATCAGCATCTTCAAAAACAATGAAGGGGGCATGACCGCCCAGTTCCAGTGCTACCTTCTTAATAGTAGGAGCACATTGCTCCATCAGAATCCTGCCGACCGGCGTTGAGCCCGTGAAAGACAGGTGGCGAACCAAAGGGGAGTCACAAAGTACTTTGCCAATCTCAATCGAGTTCTTGGCATCGGCCGTCACGATATTGATCACGCCGTCTGGGATTCCAGCTTCTTTGGCCAGTTCAGCCAATGCCAGAGCTGACAATGGCGTTTGTTCGGCAGGCTTGATGACAATCGTGCAGCCAGCAGCAATCGCTGGGGCTACTTTGCGGGTGATCATGGCCAAAGGGAAGTTCCACGGGGTGATCGAAACACACACACCGATGGCTTGTTTGAGAACCATCATGCGTTTATCAGACCAAGGGCTGGCTGGAATCGCTCCCATCACGCGCTTGGCCTCTTCGGCAAACCACTCTAAAAAGGAGGCAGCGTAAGTGACTTCACCCTTGGCTTCCATCAAGGCTTTGCCTTGTTCTTCAGTCATTAGGCGGGCCAAGCGATCGGCATCGCGGTTCATGAGTTCAAACCAACGTCTCAATAGCTGGGCTCTGTCTTTGCCAGTTCTGGCTTTCCAGGCTGCTAGAGCTGCATGAGCCTTATCAACTGCAAGCAAGGCATCTGCTGGGGTCATATTT
>JBJOKN010000089.1:0-4962 GCA_046046075.1 Pseudomonadota bacterium | reverse complement strand
CCACGGTATTTCATGTCTTGAGGTGCGCCACCCACTGAAGCAAAGTGACCAATTCTGTTTTCAGCGCCAATGGTTGTATGCCCCTCAACCACTGTGTGAGCACCAATTTGTGTTTTACGTCCAATCGTTACATTTGGACCAATCACAGCATAGGGGCCAATCTCAACATCCTCAGCAATTTCTGCTTTTGGATCGATGATTGCGCTTGGGTGAATCAAAGCCATCTTAGGCTTCCTTTTTACGAATGGTGCACATCAAATCAGCTTCAGTCACTACCACGTCATTGACAGTGGCAAAGGTTTTGAATTTCCAAATGCCACCTTTGAATCTTTCAATTGAAGCATTCAGAATCAATTGATCGCCTGGTGTGACTGGTCTTTTGAAGCGAGCGTTATCAATACCCACAAAGAAATAAACTGAATCATCAACAGAATCTTGGCCAAACGTCAGCAATGCGGCAGTTTGAGCCAAGGCCTCTAGAATTAAAACACCTGGCATCACTGGGAACTCAGGGAAATGACCAGTGAAATGTGGTTCGTTCATGGTGACATTTTTTAATGCCTTCACGCGTTGGCCAGCTTCCAACTCAAGCACGCGATCAACCAATAAAAATGGATAGCGATGCGGTAGCATCTTTAAGATTTGATTGATATCAAAATTAACTAGATCGCTCATGAATAACCTTTTCTCTTTTTACGTTTATTTCTTATCAGCAGCGATATTTTGAAGCTGCTTTTCTAAATCTTTGATCTTCTGACGCATTTTATCCAAGCCACGCAAAATAGCAGCATTCTTCTCCCAATCCGCATGAGGCAACATGGGGAAAATACTGGTGAAGTGTTGGCCAGGCTCATCAATCGAACGAATGATGGTTGTGCCACCAGAAATCGTTGTTCTATCGGCAATATTCAAATGTCCCGCAATACTGCTAGACCCACCAATCATGCACATTTTGCCGATGGTCACGCTTCCTGCCACTGCAGTATTCCCAGCTATGACAGATAAAGCGCCAATATGCACGTTATGAGCAATCTGTACTAAATTATCAATCTTGCAACCATCATCGATTTGAGTGTCTGCCATTGCGCCACGATCAACTGATGTATTGGATCCTATTTCAACATCATGACCAATCACAACGCGACCTGTTTGGGGAACTTTGACCCACTCACCGGCAGCGAGATCTGGGGCAAACCCAAAACCATCTGAACCAATCACTGTGCCACTATGGACAATATTACGATCACCCAACTGACAATCTTGATAAATTGAAACGTTGGGGTAGATCAAGGCATCGGCGCCTACTGAAGCATTCGCACCAACATGAACTTGGGAGACAAGAACGGACCTCTCTCCAATCGAAGCACCCTTAGCAACATGGCAAAGCGGTCCAATATAAGCCGAGGCTGCAACTTTTGCTCCAGGCTCAATCACTGCACTTGGATGTACACCTGGCAAATATGTAGGTTCAGCAGATTTTGCAAACTCTTGGGCAATCCTTGCAAATAATGCATAGGGATTTTTTGTCACCAGATAAGTTCTATTTTTATCTACTGAATGTTCTTGTAAGTAGGCATGATCTAACTCGGAAACAATTAAACCAGCGGCTTGACTGGTAAGAGCATCATTGCGATACAGAGGATTTGCTAGAAAAGCCAGTTGAGACTGATTGGCTTGTGTCAGAGGAGCTAAACCTGTTACGAGCTTATCCCCCCTGCCCGCTAAGCGAGCCGAATAGCGTTCGGCTAACTCAGCAATCGATGGCATGTGAATCTCTTAATAATTAACGTAAGTTATTGAGCGCTTTGATGACGTCATCAGTGACATCAATCTTAGGATTCACATAAGCAGCTTCTTGAACAATCAAATCCAACTTGCGTTGCTCAGCAACAGCCTTAAGCGCTTGGTTTGCTTTTTGTGCAATCTTTGAACGCTCTTCGAAACTTCTTTGGTTAACATCTTCAGTGAATTCTCTTTGTTTACGCTGAAGCTCACGATCAGCATCGGCCAATTCACGCTGACGACGCACTCGGTCAGTGTCAGACATCACTGCAGCATCTTTATCTAGACGTTCTGCAGCTGTTTTAATTTTCTGGGCATCATCACGTAAATCTTTTTCACGTTTAGCAAATTCACTTTGCAACTTTGTTTGACTAGCTTTAGCCATATTGGAGTCTTTGAAAATTCGCTCAGAATTAACAACGCCAATACGACCACTGAAATCTTTATCGTCAGCAGCGATGGCTGAAGCAGAGAAAAGGCTCAAGGCCAAACCTGAAATAACAGTTGATTGAATGAACTTCTTAGCAAAACGATTCATAAAAACATCCTTCAAATATTAAAACGCAGTACCAATTTGGAACTGGAAACGCTGCAAACGATCTCCTGGTTTTTGACTCATTGGGAAACCATAGCTAAATTTTAGAGGACCCAGCGGTGATATCCAAGATAAACCAAAACCATAAGAAGTTCTTAAACCAGATAAATCTGGGGTATTTTCATACACGTTACCAGCATCAAAGAAGCTGAAAATACGCAAAGTTTTATCAACACCAGAACCCGGAATAGGGAAAGTATATTCCACATTACCCACAAGCTTAGAGGCTCCACCCACAGGGGTCACTCGACCAGTTGTATCGTTCTTACTTGTTGGGCCTAAGGAACCCGGCTGGAAGCCACGCACCGATCCGATACCACCCACAAAGTAGTTTTTAGTCACTGGGAATGGCTTATTGCTGAAAGTATCGCCGTAGCCGATTTCACCGTTAAAGGAAAGAATATTTCCTTTAAACAAAGGTAGGAAGTATTGGTGCTGGTAGAAGGCCCGGTAGTACTGAAGATCTGCCACTGGCGTACCAACTTCAAGGTTTGCTTGACGGTAAGTACCGCGAGAAGGAATCAGAGCACTGTCCCTGCCGTCACGTGACCAACCAATCGTGAATGGTACGTTCATATTGCTATTGCCGTAAGAATTCACATACGCTTGATAGCTTGGTGGCGAATTCACTGTTGTCTGCATATTGAGTTGCTCAATACCTAGACCAAAGAAGACTCTATCAACTTCTGAATATGGGACACCTAGCTTAAAGTTACCGCCGGTTGATTCAATTTTGTACTCAGAGTCACCGGTATAGAACAAAGGTCTTGATGTTCTGGTGTAAACCTCTGTGAAGCGGCTGATACCATCTTCTGTGAAATATGGATCGTAATTAGATAAAGCAATGGTTTGGTTAACACGACCAGTATTAACGTTCAAGCCAATACTGGTTCCTGTACCAAAAGCATTTTCTTGAGAAATACCTGCAGTCAAGATTAATTTATCGGTTGAAGAGAAACCAGCACCCAAGCTCAAAGAACCCGTTGGTTTTTCTGCAACTTTGATACCAACATCCACTTGGTCGGATGTACCAGGAATATCCTCAGTATTAATTTCTACATCAGTGAAGTAACCAAGGCGATTGATACGATCTTTCGAAAGCTTCAGCTTTTCACTGTCAAACCATGAGCTTTCTAGCTGACGCATTTCTCGACGAATCACTTCATCACGAGTTTTGTTATTACCTGAAATATTGATTTTGCGAACATACGTGCGCTTACCAGGATCAACAATCAAGCTTAGGTCAACAACTTGCTTATCTTTTTGTAAATTTGGTTGAGGGTTGATCGCAGCAAAGGCATAACCATAAGCACCTAATTTATCAGCAATGGCTTTGGTGCTTTCAGTCAACTTGGCAGATGAAAACACATCCCCCACTTTGAGGTTTACTAATTTAGTTAACTCTTCATCTTTACCCAATAACTCACCAGCAAGCTTGACTGAGGCAACCTTGTATTGCTGACCTTCTCGGATATTGATGTTGAGATAAATACCTTTTTTATCCGGCGTGATTGAAACCTGAGTCGATTCAATTACAAATTCTAGGTAACCACGGTTCAAGTAAAAAGAACGAATCGCCTCTAAATCAGCTGTTAATTTTTGCTTGGAATACAAATCATTTTTGGTATACCAAGATAACCAATTAGGTGTTGATAACTGCATTTCTTCACGTAACTGTTTTTCTTTAAATGCCTGATTACCAACAATATTGATTTGAAGGATCTTTGATACTTGACCCTCATCAACGTTGAATACAATCGCTACGCGATTTCTTTCAACAGGTGTAACCGTTGTCACAACCTCTGCAGCATAAAAACCTCGAGACACATACTGACGCTTGAGTTCTTGCTCAGCTTTATCAATCAGGGCTTTGTCGTAGTAACGAGCTTCAGCAACACCTACAGCTCTTAAAGATTTTTTTAAGGCATCCTTGTCGAACTCTTTGATACCTGTAAATTCTAATTGCGAGACTGATGGTCTCTCTTCAACCTTGACCACTAGAACTTGGCCATCAGATTCAACTTTGACGTCTTTGAAAAATCCGGTGTTATAGAGGGCGCGAATCGCATCAGCACCTTTGTCATCCGTAAAAGTTTCACCAACTCTTACCGGTAAATAACTAAAAACGGTACCTGGTTCTACACGTTGCAAACCTTCAACGCGAATATCTTTCACCACAAATGGATCAGCAGCCATCAGAGGAGTTGATAACAAACTGACCGCTATCGCGGCCAATGGGGTTTTAATAAATTTATGATGTATTTTCAACGTAAAAACAATCTAGAAATATCGTTAAACAAAGCCAATATAGTCAAAAACAGGAGGCTACCCATACCAACTCTTTGTAATACATTTTGTACGTTGTCTGAAATACGCTTTCCAGACAGCAATTCCCATCCATCATACAGTAGCTGACCACCATCAAGCATGGGTAATGGGATCAAATTCAGAATTCCTAAGCTGATGCTGATCATCGCCAAAAAACCTAAATAAGATTGCCACCCAACTTGGGCTGTTTTACCGGCCATATCCGCAATACTCAGAGGACCACCGATCTGTTTGATTGAGGATTCCCCAGTGAATAT
>JBJOKN010000088.1:0-12321 GCA_046046075.1 Pseudomonadota bacterium | reverse complement strand
TGTTGAAGAAAATTTACAAACGGCTGAAAAATTAATCAAAGCAGCAAAACAAGCTGGTGCTGAGGTCATGGTATTGCCAGAGTACTTTTGCTTGATGGGGCAAACAGATCAAGACAAAGTAAAGATTCGGGAAGATTTTGGACAAGGTCATTTACAAAATGCTTTGAGCCTCATTGCCAAACAAAATCAAATTCATTTAATCGCTGGAACAATACCTCTTAGCGCTCAAAACCAACACCAAGTGAGAAATACAAGCTTGGTGTTTGACCCCAGTGGTCAGATCATCAGCAGATACGACAAGATTCACTTGTTTGGCTTCAAACAAGGTCAGGAAGAATATCAAGAGTCAAAAACAATTGAACCTGGATCTCTGCCCTGCAGTTTTAATCTTCAAAAAGATGGAGTTGATTGGAAGTTCGGTGTGACCATTTGCTACGACATACGTTTTCCAGAGTTGTACAGACAGATTGGTCCAGTTGACTGCCACATTGTTTCAGCTGCTTTTACTCACACGACGGGTAAAGCTCATTGGGAGATTCTTCTGAGAGCCAGAGCGATTGAAAACCAATCCTATCTTTTAGCCAGCGCGCAAAGCGGTCATCACACCAATGGCCGAAGAACTTGGGGCCAAAGCATGCTGATTGATCCTTGGGGCGAGATTCAAGCAGAACTTAAAGAAGGTGAGGGATTCACCTTGGGTATTTTGGATAAGAGCAGAATAAATGAAATTCGAGCAAAATTACCTTCACTACAACATCGCACCATCTAAAGAACATAATGAATTCAACTCTTGCACTAGAAAACCCTCTGCATCTCAGTCGTGCTGATGCTTTAAATATTGCAAAAGAAATTCTTTTAGCCCCAGCAGGTATTTCTGAGCAAGATCTTCAGAAGACTCTTGCACACATGCACACTCATCAACTAGATGATGCTGATTTGTACTTTCAAAGAACTCATAATGAATCTTGGAGCCTTGAAGAAGGCATTGTTAAATCAGGTAGCTTTAGCATTGATCAAGGCGTTGGCGTTCGTGCAGTCAGTCATGACAAAACAGCATTTGCTTACTCTGACGAGATCAGTGCATTAGCATTAAGAAATGCGGCTGAAGCCACACGTGTGATCGGAGCTCAACAAAAGAGCACCTATATCAGCCCTAAATGGAAAACACCTGCGACCCATGCGCTGTATCAATCATTCAATCCATTGGATAGTCTTGATGCCAAAGCAAAAATTGCCATTCTTGAGGACATTGAACGCAAAGCCAAAGCCAAAGATCCTCGCATCGTTCAAGTGATGGCAGGTCTTGCTGGTGAGTTTGATGTGGTGTTGGTGGCTCGCGCAAACGGTGTTCTGGCAGCAGATATACGCCCACTGGTGCGTATTTCAATCACCGTGATCGCAGAACAAAATGGTCGTCGCGAAGTTGGCTCTTCAGGCGGTGGTGGTAGATTTGATTATCACTTTTTTGTCAAAGATAAGATTGATCAATGGATCAATGAAGCGGTGCGCTCTGCCTTAGTCAACCTTGAATCACGTCCTGCACCAGCAGGGCCTATGACAGTTGTTTTAGGACCAGGCTGGCCTGGAGTATTACTCCACGAAGCTATCGGTCACGGACTTGAAGGTGACTTCAATCGCAAAGGCTCATCAGCGTTCTCAGGCAAGATTGGTCAACGTGTTGCCGCCAAGGGTGTCACCGTGGTGGATGACGGAACCATTCCAGGTCGACGCGGCTCTTTATCTGTTGACGATGAAGGTACACCCACACAATGCACAACATTGATTGAGGACGGAGTTTTAAAAGGTTACATACAAGACAGTCTTAATGCTCGTCTGATGAAAATGCCAACTACTGGCAATGCCAGACGCGAAAGTTATGCATCACTACCGATGCCTCGTATGACCAATACTTATATGTTGGGCGGCAAAGAAGATCCTCAAGAAATCATTGGCAGTATCAAAAAAGGCTTGTATGCCGCTAATTTTGGCGGTGGCCAAGTGGACATCACCAGTGGCAAATTTGTGTTTTCTGCATCAGAGGCCTACTGGGTTGAAAACGGGAAAATTTTGTACCCGGTCAAAGGCGCCACCATCATTGGTAACGGCCCAGAGTCTCTGAAAGATATCAGCATGATTGGTAACGATATGGACTTAGATAGCGGGATTGGTGTTTGCGGCAAGGAAGGTCAAAGCGTGCCAGTTGGGGTTGGCCAGCCCACACTCAGGATTGACAATATGACAGTTGGTGGAACGGCTTAATCACTAAAACGAATAAAACTGTGCTACATTAACCCCATGTCTGCAAATAAATTTTATTTCTTTTACTTTTGGTTCTCAGCCCACGGCGGTCGAGAGGCAGAAATTCAAGCATAAATTTCCAGCACTCAAAATAACCGCCGACACTAACGGCGGTTTTTTTTTACAGATTTAAGAATGACGGTAATAGAAAAAGGAGTTAATGAAATGGTTGATAAATCTCTCAGCACAAGAGACAGCTGGTATGCCAGTATTGATAAAACATCAGAGACTGATGACGCCCGCATTCAAAACATCACGGTGCTGCCTCCGCCAGAGCACCTCATTCGCTTCTTTCCTATTCAAGGAACATCTGTTGAGAAATTAATCAGCAAAACCAGGAAGAAGATCCGTGACATCATGCACGGCAAAGATGATCGTCTATTAGTAATCATTGGCCCATGCTCTATTCACGATCCAAGCGCTGCTATTGCCTATGCTCACAAACTATTAGAGCAACGCAAAAAGTATGAAGGTGAATTAGAAATCGTCATGCGCGTTTACTTTGAGAAGCCTCGCACAACAGTGGGCTGGAAAGGTCTGATCAATGACCCATACCTAGATGAAAGCTATCGCATTGATGAAGGCTTGAGAATCGCTCGTCACCTCTTAATAGAAATTAACCGCATGGGTATGCCTGCTGGCAGCGAATTCTTGGACGTGATTTCTCCGCAGTACATTGGTGACTTAATTTCTTGGGGCGCGATTGGTGCCAGAACCACAGAAAGCCAAATTCACCGTGAACTTGCATCAGGTATCTCAGCGCCGATTGGCTTTAAGAATGGTACTGATGGCAATATCAAAATTGCTACAGATGCGATTCAATCGGCCAGTCGCCCACACCACTTTTTATCAGTTCATAAAAATGGTCAGGTGGCCATTGTTGAAACAAAAGGCAATGGCGATTGCCACGTGATTCTTCGTGGCGGCAAGACCACAAACTATGACCAGGAAAGCGTGGCCAAAGCTTGTAGCGAGCTTGAAGCTGCAAAGTTACCAGCCTCATTGATGGTTGACTGCTCTCATGCCAACTCAAGTAAACAACATGAGCGTCAAATTGAAGTTGCTAAAGACATTGCAGGTCAATTAGCCAAAGGTTCAAAGCAAATTTTTGGCGTGATGGTAGAAAGTCATTTATTTGCTGGGGCACAAAAGTTCACCCCTGGCAAAGATAATCCTCAAGAACTCAAGTATGCAACCAGCATCACTGATGCTTGCATTGGTTGGGATGACTCTTTGAACGTATTAGAGATACTTGCAGATGGCGTTAAAAAGCGCCGTAAGAAGTGATCTGATCAGTTAGGTAGTAAGTAGTTAACTAGATAAGCAATCAAGACCCTTCGGGGTCTTTTTTGTGGTGCCACAAAACATCGGTACCACCTGCAGCACGATTTAATACGCGCGCTAAAACAAACAATAAATCTGAAAGTCGATTGACATATTGACGTGGTGAATCATGAATTGGCTCATGACGACCCAACTTAACGATTGAACGCTCAGCTCTGCGACAAACAGTTCTGCAAACATGGGCTTGAGCTGCTGCACGTGTGCCACCTGGAAGAATGAATTCTTCTAAGCGAGGCAAACTGGCATTGTATTTTTCAAGCCAAACATCTAACTGAGCGACTTGCTCTTCTTTGAGCAAGGTGTAATTTGGAATACATAACTCCCCACCCAAATCAAATAAATCGTGTTGAACTGTTGAGAATAATTCTCGCAACTCAGAGGCCACTGCCTGAGGAATATCCTCAGTGATTAAGACCCCTATTTCTGAATTTAGCTCATCAACATCACCCATAGCGCAGATCCTGAGATGATCTTTATCAACGCGTTGACCATCACCCAAACCGGTCGTACCAGCATCGCCTGTGCGTGTTGCAATTTGTGTCAATCTTTTACCCATATGACTGATTATAGGGAAATGGCTAGAATAGAGCTAAACCATCAATAATTGAGACATATGAATACCGTTAACGAGAACTCTGAGGCTTTCATTAAAGCCCGCCAAGCCCACCTAGTTAAGGCCGAGGACACAATTCCCTATGAATGCGATGGTTTAGCGGCATATCGCCAAATGCCTTTAGCAGTCGCTCTCCCAGAAACAGAGGCCCAAGCTGTTGAAGTTATTAAGGTCTGCAAAGAGTTGCAGGTACCGATTGTTCCAAGGGGCGCAGGAACTGGTCTTTCAGGTGGCGCCATGCCAATTTCTCAAGGTTTGGTGCTCTCGTTAGCAAAACTCAAGAAAATCATCCACGTTGACCCTATTGCTAGAACTGCAGTGGTTCAACCTGGTGTTAGAAATTTAGCCATCTCTGAAGCTGTTGCCAAACACGGTTTGTACTACGCTCCAGACCCATCCTCTCAAATTGCCTGCTCGATCGGCGGCAACGTCAGCGAAAACTCTGGTGGCGTGCATTGTTTAAAGTACGGTCTAACCTTGCACAACATTCTGAAAGTGCGTGGCATTTTGATGACTGGTGAAGTGGTTGAGTTCGGCAGTCTCGCGCCAGATGCACCGGGGTTAGATTTGATGTCAATCTTGGTTGGTAGTGAAGGTATGTTGGCAGTGATCACTGAGGTAGTGGTGAAGCTTGTGCCTAAACCTCAATTAGCTCAGGTCATCATGGCTAGCTTTGATGACGTAGAAAAAGGCGGTAACGCAGTAGCTGCAATCGTTGCTGCAGGCATTATTCCCGCTGGTCTTGAAATGATGGACCAAGCAGCGACACGTGCCGTAGAAGAATTTGTACATGCTGGTTACGATGTGAACGCTGCTGCCATTTTGTTATGCGAATCCGATGGCACACCTGAAGAAGTCGCTGAAGAAATTGAACGTATGACAGCCGTTTTAAAAAATAGTGGCGCCATTCGTTTACAAGTCTCACAAAGTGAAGCAGAACGTCTTAAGTTTTGGAGCGGCAGAAAGAATGCTTTCCCAGCAGCAGGAAGAATTTCAGCTGACTACTATTGCATGGATGGAACCATCCCACGTCAGCACATTGCCACCTTACTAAAACGCATTCAGGTGATGGAACAGAAATACCAATTGCGCTGCATGAACGTTTTCCATGCGGGTGATGGCAATATGCACCCACTCATCATGTTCAATGGCTCAGATGAAGCTGAATGGCATCGTGCTGAAGCATTTGGTAGCGATATCTTAAGAACATGTGTTGAGCTTGGCGGAACCATCACTGGTGAACACGGCGTAGGCATTGAGAAGATCAATGAAATGTGTGTTCAATTCAGCGATACAGAACGTGAGCTTTTCTGGAAAGTTAAAGCTGCATTTGATCCAGATAAATTATTGAATCCTGATAAAGCAATCCCAACGCTCAATCGCTGTGCTGAATATGGCCGTATGCGGGTCACTGGCGGCGTTTTACCTCACCCAGAATTGGAGCGCTTCTAAATGAGTGATCAGTTTTTAAAAGGATTTGCTGAGCAAATCCAGGGTGCAGTTCAAACCAAACAATTGTTGCGCATCACAGGCTCTGGTTCAAAAGATTGGTTAGGTGGCGAACTCAAAGGTACGCCTTTATCAACTAAAGACTATCAAGGCGTGGTGAGTTATCAGCCAGATGAATTGGTGATAACGGTCAAGGCCGGCACCCCAATCAAAGAGGTTGAATCAATCCTGGCAGAAAAGAATCAGCAATTTTCTTTTGAATCGCCGCACTTTGGCCCTCATGCAACGATTGGCGGCATGGTTTGCTCAGGTCTAGCAGGTCCTGGACGTGTCAGCGCTGGCAATCTCAGAGATTTTGTTTTGGGCGCAAAAGTCATGGATGGCCAAGGTCAAATCATGAACTTTGGTGGCACTGTCATGAAAAACGTTGCCGGCTATGATGTATCGCGTTTAATGCCAGGCTCCTTGGGTACTTTGGGATTACTCCTAGATGTATCGATCAAAGTTCTACCAAAGCCAGCTGCGAGCGCAACTGTCACAACTCAAATCACTCAAGCCGAAGCTATTCAGTTAATGAACGTACTAGCTAGTCAACCATGGCCCTTAAGCGCTTCTTGCTGGCAAGGCGATGGCTTGGGCACACTGCACCTTCGCTTAAATGGTGCGAAAGCCGCTGTTGAATCAGCCATTCAAACCTTTGGTCAAAAGTACGGCATGAAAGTCATTGACGAAGAGCAAGCTGCTATTTTTTGGCATGACTTGAAAGAACAAAAAAATGATTGGTTCAGCAAATCAAGTGAATCTCCGCTATGGCGCTTTGCTGTCGCGCCGACATCAGACCCATTAGATTTACCAGGCACAACTTTGATTGAATGGCATGGTGGACAACGCTGGTGGAAAGGTCAAATTGATGCAGAGAGTGCTAAGAAGATCGCATTCAAAGCCAATGGTCATGCAAGTATTTTTAGAGCAAGCAATAAAAATCAAGCAATGCTCAGCTCACTGAAAGATAACCCTTTAACAAGCCCATTAGCAATCGTTCAAGATCGTCTGACAAAAGCTTTCGATCCACATGGCGTTTTTGCAACTGGAAGATTGGCCTAATATGCAAACAGAATTAGCTCCTCAATTTATAGGTACTCCCGATGGCACGATGGCTCAAAGTATTCTGAGCAAATGTGTGCATTGTGGTTTTTGTACAGCAACGTGCCCAACCTATCAGTTACTTGGTGATGAATTAGATGGTCCGCGTGGCCGAATTTATTTGATCAAGCAGATGGCAGAAGGCAAACAGGCCACCGAAAAAACCAGAGAGCACTTAGATCGTTGCTTGACCTGCCGTAACTGCGAAAGCACATGTCCAAGCGGTGTTGACTATGGCCATCTGATTGATATTGGTCGAAAGTGGGCTGAAGAACAAACCAGCCCAAGACCTTTGATGCAACAATTGCTTCGCAAAGCTTTGGCCAATGGCTTAACCAATAAAACCTTGTTTGATAACGCCATGCGCATTGGTAGAGTGATTCGCCCTCTGTTGCCAGCAGCAATCAAGCAAAAAATTCCTCAAGGAAAAAATCCGGGTACAAGACCTGCTGCTAACTTAAATAAAACCAAGATGTTGATCTTGGAAGGCTGCGTTTTAGAGTGATGTCTCACTTAGGGGTTGATGTTTTGGCAGCCCCTAAAGCTGGTTGTTGTGGCGCCCTGAAATATCACCTGAATGAGCAAGAAGCTGGTTTGAATGACATGCGTCGCAATATTGATGCTTGGTGGCCTTACATCGAAGGAACAGCTCCTGAATGCCAAGGTGAAAAGGTTCAAGCTATTTTGATGAACGCTTCTGGCTGTGGCGTCACCGTCAAAGAATATGGTCACATCCTTAAAGATGACCCTGTGTATGCAAAAAAGGCCCAAGTGATTTCAGATCTCTGTAAAGACTTGGTCGAAGTTTTACCCCAGTATCTTGAAAAGCTCCAAGGCTTGGTTGGCGATCGCGCAAAACAAGAAGGTGTGATTTTCCATCCACCTTGCACCTTGCAACATGGTCAGAAAATCAAAGGTCAACTAGAAGCAATGCTTGGAAAGCTTGGCATTACTATCAATACGTGCCAAGACAGCCATCTATGTTGCGGCTCAGCTGGCACTTACTCAATTTTGCAAGCTGATTTATCCAAACAATTAAAAGAGCAAAAATTAAATAATCTTCAGCAAGCAGTCATTGATCATCAGGCGCAAAGGATTGTTTCTGCAAACGTCGGTTGTATCACTCATTTGCAGAATGAAACAACGCCTGTTGAGCACTGGATTGAACTGATTGACTCTCTCATCGAGAAGAACATGGGACATGTCAGCACTTCAAAATAATTTACAAGCCATCAAAGAGCGCATCCATCAAGCAGCTTTGGCTTGTGATCGCTCTGCGCAGGACATTAAATTATTGGCTGTCTCTAAGACTTTTCCAGCAGAAGATGTCAGAGATGCGTATTCTGTTGGTCAGCGATGCTTTGGTGAAAACTATGTTCAAGAAGGTGTTGCTAAGGTATTAGAGCTGAAAGATCTGCGCTCAAACATTGAGTGGCATTTCATTGGCCCAATTCAAAGCAATAAATCAAAAGATGTAGCAGAGAACTTTGACTGGGTTCACAGCATTGATCGCATCAAGATTGCGCAACGCTTAAATGATCAGCGACCATCTCATTTACCGCCGTTAGAAGTTTGTGTACAGGTGAACATCAGTGGCGAATCCTCAAAAAGTGGCATTCACCCAGATGAACTATTGGACATCTGTCAAAAAATTGCTGCCATGCCTCACCTGCGCCTACGTGGACTCATGAGCATTCCGGAACCTACAGAAGATGTAGAGTCTCAAAGAAAGTCTCACCATCAATTACGTGAGCTCTTAAGTCAGTTACAGCAATCCAGTGCTCTTGATCATCAAAAAGTTCAGTTAGATACTTTGTCCATGGGCATGTCCTCAGATATTGAAGCAGCCATTGCAGAAGGTAGTACGATGGTGCGTGTTGGTACAGCAATTTTCGGTAAAAGAACTTATTTATGACTTCATTAGCAAATTTAAAAATTGGCTTTATTGGTGGCGGAAACATGGCCAGCGCTTTGATTGGTGGCCTGATCAATCAAGGTGCTCAAGCAAAGAATATGTTTGTCGCTGATCCATTTGATCAAACGCGTCAACGTCTTGAAAGAGATCTCTCCATCATCTGTGCAGCCTCCGTTGATAAGCTGGCCCCGCACATTGAAAACTGTGACGTATTAGTCATAGCCGTAAAGCCTCAGCAATTTAAAGAAGCTGCCTCTGAATTAGCACTTGTATTGAAGTCACTCACAAGCAAACCTCTATGTTTAAGCGTGGCAGCAGGCATTAAAACGGCTGATATGGCCAAGTGGCTTGGTCACCAAAGAATCATCAGGGCCATGCCCAATACACCCGCTTTGATTGGCGAAGGTATGACTGGCCTGTTTGCAGATAGCCATATCAGCGCTGCAGATCAATCACTCGCAAGCTCGATTTGTGAAGCCGTGGGTAAGATCGTTTGGGTTAACTCTGAAAAACAAATGGACGACATCACTGCAGTATCTGGCAGTGGCCCAGCTTATGTATTTGCTTTCTTAGAATCTCTTGAGAAGGCAGCCGTCGCTCAGGGACTCTCTCAAGAGCAAGCCCGCCTTCTAGCAATCCAAACTTTGCAGGGCGCTGCCAAGCTTGCCGCTCAATCTTCAGAGTCGCCGGCAACCCTCAGGGAGCGCGTAACCTCAAAAGGTGGCACAACTTATGCTGCACTCACTGTTCTTGAGCAAGAGTCTTGGGCAAACATCATGATGAAGGCGATAGCCGCTGCCAGTGATCGCAGTGAAGAGATGGGACAAGAATTCAGCAAGCAGTGATCAACAACTAGCCATCACTTTTCGTTAATAGGCAAAAGCGATGGCTAAGAACAAGCTCATACCAAACCAATTGTTTCTTCTAAATGCTAAAAAGCATTTTTCCTTCTGACGATCTTTGATCAACTGGAAGTAATAAATGGCCAGCAACAATGCCAGCCCTAAAAATATCCAAAAAACTGTAGGAAACGCCAAAATCCATCCAAGCATGGCAAAGCTCACAAGGCATAAGGCATAACAAATGCAAATAGCTAACACATCATATTGGCCGAATGTGATGGCAGATGTCTTGATCCCCAAAGTTAAATCATCATCCCTATCAACCATGGCATAGGCCGTATCGTAAGCAATAGCCCAAGCTATGTTTGCTATTACCAGTAACCATACATAAGCAGGTATCTCATTCAAGACAGCAGCAAAGGCCATAGGAATACCAAATGAAAAGGCTATACCCAAGATGGCTTGCGGTATAGAGAAAAATCTTTTGGTGAATGGATAAATGATCGCAATAGCCACTGCGGGAACCGAGAGCAGTTTGGTGAATATATTGAGTGGCAGAATCAAGATGAATGCCACAAGCGCAAGAACTGCAGCAACGATTAAAGCTTCAACAGGCTTGATTCTTCCTGCAGTAACAGGTCGATCTTGCGTTCTTGAAACATGCTTATCAAAGTCTCTGTCAGCGTAGTCATTGATAGCACAACCAGCACTCCTCATCAGAAAGCAACCCAAAACAAAAATGATCAGATGAGAAAGTTTTGGTTCGCCAGAAGATGCGATCCACAGACCCCATAAAGTTGGCCACAAAACCAATAAAGTACCAATTGGTTTATCAAAGCGAATCAGCGCCAAATAATCAGACAACCTTGAAGACATTACAAGAAATCCACTCCAGTCATACCAGATGATTTAATCGCATCCGCCAAGGCATGCATGGCTTTGGTTCTAGCGTAGCTCTTGCGCCAAGCCAAGACCACACGACGTTTAGGAATCGGATTAGCAAAAGGAATATAACGAATCAAACCATTGGCATTGGCGTCATCAGGAATTGATGTGATTGGCATGATGCTAATACCAATTCCACCGGCCACCATTTGTCGGATGGTTTCTAAAGAGGAACCCTCAAAAGTACTGATTTCTCCATCCTTTTGATTTTTTTGCATGTCAGGACAAATATCTAACACTTGATCTCTGAAGCAATGCCCTTCACCCAATAGCAATGTTTTTTGGGACTGCAATTCATCATGCTGAATGATTGATAGAGTCTGCCATGGATGTCCTTGAGGAACAGCCACCATGAAACCTTCTTCATACAAAGGCAGAACTTCAAGGCCACTTTGTGGAAACGTATCAGCCATAATGGCTGCGTCAATATCGCCCTGCTTTAAAAGCTCTAAAAGCTTTGAAGTGAAGTTTTCTTGAAGATACAAAGGCATTTGTGGCAAAGCCTGACGACATTTAGCAATCAACTTTGGCAACAAATAAGGGGCAATTGTATAAATCGTTCCTAAACGCACTGGCCCTGATAAAGGATCTTGACCGTGTTGAGCTAAGTGTTTGATGACTTGAGCATCATCCAAGACCTTTTGGGCCTGATGAATGATTGTTTGCCCCAAGGCGGTGATTGTTAGCTCAGAACCTGAACGCTCAAAGATTTGCACATTGAGCTCATCTTCCAACTTTTTAATGGCAACAGATAAGGTTGGCTGAGAAACAAAACAAGCTTCAGCCGCCCTGCCAAAGTGGCGCTCTCTAGCAACAGCAACGATATATCTAAGTTCAGTGAGTGTCATAAATAGAGGATATCAAGCTTTTAGGTATTCGGCACGATTACCCAACCAGCGGAACAAGTGTTTTTGAGCAATCTCGGGATAACTGATGAGTAGTTGCTTGGCTAACTCTTGAGTTTTTTCAATCAACCAAGATTCTTTTTGTAGATCGATGAAGCGCAACATCGCATCACCTGATTGCTTGGAGCCCAGCAACTCACCCGGGCCGCGCAAGGCCAAATCTCGTTCAGCAATCACAAAGCCATCCTGGGTCTCTTTGAGCGTCTGCAAACGCTCTTTTGCAGCCATGGATAGCTCTGGACCATACAACAAAATACACACTGACTCTGCAGAACCTCGTCCAACCCGCCCTCTTAACTGATGAAGCTGGGAATAGCCAAATCTTTCAGCATGTTCAATGATCATCAAAGAGGCATTCGGGACATCAACCCCCACCTCAATCACTGTGGTGGCTACCAGCACTTGAATATCACCAGTCGCGAAGGCTTGCATCACTGCATTTTTTTCAGATCCTTTTAAGCGACCATGGACCAAGCCAATTGAGACTCCAGGCAAAGCCTCTTGAAGAGCCGCATGAGTATCGACCGCTGTTTTTAGCTGGAGAACTTCTGACTCTTCAATCAAAGGACAAACCCAATAAACTTGGCGCCCTTTATTTAACTCAGATACCAAACCTAAAACCAATTCTTGGCGGCGTTCATTTTTGACCAATTTGGTGACGATAGGAGTTCTACCAGGTGGTAACTCATTGATGACGGACACCTCTAAGTCAGCATAAAAAGTCATTGCCAGTGTTCTTGGTATTGGTGTTGCAGACATCATCAATTGATGACAGTCCACTTCAATATCATCAATTTTTTGTTGTAAACGCAAACGCTGTTTAACCCCAAATCGATGCTGCTCATCAATCACCGCAAATCCTAATCT
>JBJOKN010000087.1:0-5028 GCA_046046075.1 Pseudomonadota bacterium | reverse complement strand
CATCTGCCACAAATGTCGCATCACATCATCCAAAGATTGCGTTTGCTTGGTGTGTTCACGAATCCTCAAATCAAGGGCCAGTGCTAACAAAGATCCTTTAGCGTAATAACTCACCACCGCATTGGGGGTGTTCTCATCCATTTGGTAATACTTGGTCCAAGCATCAAATGAACTCTCTGACAAACTTTGTTTGTGTCTACCTGGCCCACGCAACACCATGTTCCAAGTTTTTTCAAGGCGCTTAACGTAAGACTCCAAATTGATTCTTTGGCTTCTGAATAATTGCAGATCATCGTAGTAACTCGTGAAGCCTTCAAACAACCAAAGTAGGCGCGTGTGATTTTTTTGATCCAACACATAAGGATCAAATGCCATAGGCTTTACGCGCTTCACCATCCACGAATGGAAATATTCGTGGCTACACAATCCAAGAAAATCTTCATAAGCTTCATGCTTCTTTAAATTTTGCCCAGGATAAGGAAGGTCTGCACGCTTACACAGCAGAACCGTGCTGTTGCGATGCTCTAAACCACCGTAACCATCGCCCACTGCATTGACGATGAAGCAGTATTCCTTAAAAGGAGCGCGCGGTTTTTCTGGCTCAAAAAAACTGATATGAGCTTCACAAATTGCTTTTAGGTCTTTGCTCAATTGCCGCTCATCCACGGCATCCAACAATCCCTGAATCACCATGCGGTGAGGTGTGCCATGCGCTTGCCACTCAATCACTTGAAACTCACCCATAGCCACTGGGTGATCAATCAATGCATCGTAACTTTCAGCTTGATACACGCCAAAGCCTGCTTGCTTATTTTGATTCTTTTCTTTGGCAGTCAAAGTGGTTTGCACAGACCAAAGGGTATTCAAGGCTGGGTCTTTGGGCTCGAGCAATTCCAGTTCACAGCCAACTTCGCCGAAGCCTAATACTTGCAAACACAAACTGCTGGCATTAAAAAATGCTCGCTCTTGATCTAGATAGGCTGCTCTAACAGAAGTATCAAAGGCGTACACCTGATACCTCACTTCCACATCATGCTTCGCATTCAATTGCCATGTGTGGCTGTCAATTTTTATCAGCTTAGTTGGCTTAGTTGATTTAGTGGATTTAGCAGAAATAACTTCACTAGCGGTGATTGACTCAAGATGTTTTGAAAAATCTCTAATCATGTAACTGCCCGGAATCCAAGCCGGCAATTGCAACTGAAGAGTTCCCTGATTAACAATTTCGCCAGGGATTCGCATCAACACATCAAAGCGATGAGCACGCCAATCATCGCAGCCAATCACATACCTGATGGCTGGATTAGATGGCTTTTTCACAGCTGAGGTCTTCTGGCTCTTGCTAGCTTTTGGCATTAACTTCAATCACTTTAGTTTTTTCTCAATTTGCGCGATTGGCACCGCGCCATTGATGCGTGAGCCATCGGTGAAGAACATCGCTGGAGTTCCAGTCACACCCAATTTTCTTGCCAAAGCAGTGTTGCGCTCTAATGGATTACCGCAATCACCCTTACCAGTCGGAGCTTGGTTATTGATCATCCAATCATTCCATGCTTTGACTTTGTCTGATGAACACCATATTTGCTGAGACTTGGTGAGTGAATCAGCAGACAACATAGGCACCAAGAATGTGTAAATCGTCACATTGTCTAACTGCTGAAATCCTTTTTCTAAACGTTTGCAAAAGCCGCAATTAGGATCTGCGAACACTGCCACTTGACGAGTGCCCTTGCCTCGCACCACTTTGATGGCATCGTTCAAAGGTAAATCTGCCCAACGGATGCGATTCAGATCATTGCTGCGTTGCTCAGTGAGATTTGTGCCGGTTTTTAAATCAACCACTTCTCCCTGAATCAAATAACGTGCACTGGCATCTGTGTACACAATATCGCTACCAATCGTCACTTCATACAAACCGGCCATTGGCGTGGTGCGAACTGCATCTACCTTGGCGCGCTCCCCCAATTGCTTTTGCATCTCGGCTTTGATCTTCGCCTCAGGGTTGCCTTGAGCAGCCACTGAAAAACTCAATAACATTGAAGCGGCGCCCATGGCGCAAACAAGATGGATTGTTTTAAATAGTTTCATAAGTTTTCCAATACATTCAATTGACAGAGTGTTGATCAAGCCAAAGCCTGCTTGATCAATTGTCTTTTTAAAAAATGACTGCGATTGACCAGCTTCATACCTAAATTTCTGATGGTTTTCACATGCCCTGCTTCGTGAGCAAAAAGTTTTTGCAAACGATCAGTGGTGAATAACAAGGCATCAGTATCACCATGTCTTGCACGCTCGAATCTTCTTAACAATACGGGATCATCAAAAGCTCTGAATGCCTCTTTATTATCTAAAATATCAGCCAGACTTGCCACGTCCCTCAAGCCCAAGTTAAGACCTTGACCTGCTAATGGATGCATCACATGCGCAGCATCCCCGATGAGCACAATGCGTGGCCTTGTATCTGGGGCAATCATGCGCTTAGCCTTCATGCGCCTTAATGGAAATCCTTGCTGAGCTGTCAACATCTGCAACTGACCAGTTCTCTGACCAACTTGACCTTGTGCAGCTCTCATCACCTCTGAACTCAATGATTCAGGGCTGAGTTTTTTTAATCGTTCTGCATGCTCTGTTGAAGCTGACCAAACCATTGAAAGTTTTTTATCTGGCAAAGGTAACAAGGCCAAAATTTCACCGCCTGGTAAGAACCACTGACACGCTGTGCCTTGATGATGTTTCTCAGCCTGAAAGTTAGCCACAACCGCTGTTTGATCATAAGCATTCTGAGTGGTCTCAATTTGAAGCTTTTCTCTCACGAATGAATTGGCACCATCGGCTGCCAAGAGAAGTTTGGCGCAAACATTTAAACCTGACTCAGTTGTGACTGTGACGCTGTCATTACTTGAAACAACATCAATCACTTTATCCGTGGTGCGTTCAATCAATCCCTGAAACTGAATTGCTGCATCCAAAGTTTTTTCAATGTGTCCAGATTCAACAATCCAAGAGAGTTGTGGCACGGTGGCGCTGAATGCAGAAAAATGAATTTCATCATCAGCATGGCCGCTGTCACCAAAGACACGCATATCACTGACAACCTGAATGCGTGATGCATCTAAAGCTGGCCAAACATGCAATTGTTCTAATAAATTTTTACTGCTGGCAGATAAAGCGTAAATGCGACTATCCCAGACTGCGGAATCATGACTCTGATACCCAACATCAAAGCTTGGTGCTAGATGCAAAATCTTCAAACCCAATTGCGCTAAACGCAAAGAAGTTGCCTTCCCAGCAATGCCTGCTCCGACGATAATAAGGTCATAAGTCTTCATACATGGAATAATAACGCCCTATGTCTTTAAAATGTGGCATCGTCGGCCTGCCTAACGTCGGCAAATCAACTCTATTTAATGCGCTTACCAAAGCTGGTATCGCAGCGGAGAACTATCCTTTTTGCACCATTGAGCCCAATGTCGGTGTAGTCGAGGTTCCAGACCCTCGCTTGGCTCAATTAGCGGAAATTGTTAAACCTGAACGCATTCTGCCCGCCGTGGTTGAATTCGTGGACATTGCTGGCTTGGTGGCTGGTGCCTCGAAAGGCGAGGGCTTGGGCAACCAGTTCTTGGCTAATATTCGAGAAACCGATGCTATCACCCATGTGGTTCGCTGTTTTGAAGACGGCAACGTGATCCACGTGGCCGGCAAGGTCGACCCAATCTCAGACATTGGCGTGATTGATACTGAGTTAGCGCTGGCTGACTTGGGCACAGTTGATAAAGCCTATGCCCGTTATTCAAAAGCGGCCAAATCAGGCAATGACAAAGAAGCCAATGCTTTGGCTCCTTTATTGGCCAAAGTACAAGCCCACCTCAATGAAGCCAAACCCGTGCGTGCCATGGGTCTGAGCGAAGAAGAATTGGCGCTCTTAAAGCCCTTCTGCCTCATCACTGCCAAACCAGTGATGTACGTCGCTAACGTTAAAGAAGATGGCTTTGAGAACAATCCTCACCTTGATGCGGTCAAGGCTCATGCTGCTATTGAAAAAGCCCCTGTGGTGGCCGTATGCGCAGCTATTGAGGCGGAGATTGCAGAGCTAGACGATGCGGATAAAAAAGAATTCTTAAGTGATATGGGCATGGATGAACCAGGTCTTGATCGTGTGATCAGAGCTGGCTTTAATTTGCTTGGTCTACAAACTTATTTCACCGCTGGTGTGAAGGAAGTTCGAGCCTGGACCATTCGGATTGGTGACACAGCTCCTCAAGCAGCGGGCGTGATTCATACAGACTTTGAACGTGGCTTTATTCGTGCGCAAACGATTGCTTTTGACGACTACATCAGCTTCAAGGGTGAAACCGGTGCAAAAGAGGCCGGCAAGATGCGTGCCGAGGGCAAAGAGTATGTTGTCAAAGACGGCGATGTGCTGAACTTCCTCTTCAATGTCTAATTGAGGTCTGATTAAGTTCAAACTGAAGTCTAAAATGCCAACATCCATCAAAAAGGGCTCAAATTTGAGCCCTTTTTACTTTTATATGCCTAAATGAAGCAAAAATAAATGGAATTTCAGGTTTTTTCATTTTTGCCTGTTTTTTGCCATTTTTTGCTCATTTTTGACCTAATTTGAACAAAAAAACGCAGAAAATCGCAAAAACCATTGCGGACAACCACTCTAAAACTTGCCCAGATTGAAAGAATTTCAAGCTTTGACCCAAAATCGACGCCATGGCTGATGAAGCCACCCCAATCAAAACGGCCCAGCCGTATTTCTTAAAAAAGGATGTGTTTTTGCTCAGTTTTTTTGGGTGAAAGTAGGCGCTGATAAACCCAACTAATCCGCCAAACACTAAAAATGCTAGAAAACTCATCCTAACTCCATGAAAAACTTATAATTTCATTATGCAGATTTTGACATTGGGCATTAATCATCACACCGCACCTATTCAGGTTCGGGAACAGGTGGCATTCACACCTGAGATGATTCAGCCTGCCTTGCATCATCTGAAAGATCATTTGGCCAGTGTATCTGAAACA
>JBJOKN010000086.1:0-5200 GCA_046046075.1 Pseudomonadota bacterium | reverse complement strand
ATTGGGGGTCTATACACTCTTCCTAACTTTTTCGGAGAGGCTCCGGCAGTTCAAATCTCAGCGGGTAAAGTCACTGTAAAAATTGACAGCAATATGCAAGAGCGTATTGCAGATATCCTAAAAAGTGCGCAAATTGAACCAAAAGGTATTCAATTTGAACGTCTAATTTCAAATACGCCAGCATGGCTCACCTCGATGGGTGCAATGCCAATGTACCTAGGACTTGATTTAAGAGGTGGTGTCCACTTCCTTTTGCAAGTTGACATGCGAGGGGCGCTGCAGAAGAAATTAGAGAGCTTGGCAACCGATACTCGCTCACAGCTTCGTGAAAAAGGTTTGCGCCACTCCGGTATTGAGCGTCAATCTGATTCAATCGTGGTTAGGTTCCCCAATCAAGAAGATGCAGCAAGTGCCAGAGCTCTTTTGAACAATAATTTACAAAGTCTTGATTTCAATGTTGAGAAATCTGCTGACGGTTTTAAGTTAGTAGGTAAATTCAAAGATTCTGCAGTCAAAGAAGTTCAAGAAAACGCCGTTAAACAAAACATCACCACCTTGCACAATCGTGTGAATGAATTAGGTGTGGCAGAACCAGTGATTCAACAGCAAGGTCAAGACAGAATCATTGTGCAGTTACCTGGCGTTCAAGATACAGCCAGAGCCAAAGACATCATCGGAAGAACAGCAACACTCGAGTCTCGCTTAGCAGACCCCGTGAAGACATATTTGCTTTCTGGTGAACTACCACCTCCTGGCTCTGATGTTTTCAAGATGGGTGATGGTCGTCAAGTCGTCTTTAAAAAGTCAGTGATTTTTAGTGGTGACCGCATTACCAGCGCTTCAGCAGGCTTTGATTCAAATCAACGTCCAGCCGTGAACATCACATTGGATTCTGCTGGTGGACGTGTGATGCAAGAGATCACTCGCGAAAACATTGGCAAACCAATGGGGATGATTCTTTTTGAAAAGGGTCGTGGTGAAGTATTAACGGTTGCAACGATTCAAAGTGAATTTGGCGCCAAGTTTCAAATCACTGGTCAGCCAAGTACTGATAGCGCCAATGATCTAGCCTTGTTGCTTCGCGCAGGCTCATTGGCAGCACCAATGGAAATCATCGAAGAGAGAACAATTGGCCCAAGCTTGGGTGCTGAAAACATCTCTATGGGCTTTAATTCAGTGATCTATGGATTCGTTGCAATTGCGATATTCATGATTGCTTACTATTTGTTATTTGGCGTGTTCTCAGTGATTGCTTTGTCTGTCAATCTATTTTTATTGGTGGCCATTCTTTCAATGCTGCAAGCAACCCTGACCCTTCCAGGTATTGCTGCGATGGCTCTTGCTTTAGGTATGGCAATTGACTCAAACGTTCTCATCAATGAGCGTATTCGTGAGGAGTTGCGTGCAGGAGCAACACCACAAGCTGCCATTGCAACAGGCTTTGAAAAAGCTTGGGGAACCATTCTTGACTCGAATATCACCACATTGATCGCAGGTGTTGCCTTGTTAGCGTTTGGCTCAGGCCCAGTAAGAGGTTTTGCTGTTGTGCATAGTTTAGGCATCTTGACGTCTATGTTCTCTGCGGTATTTTTTGCCAGAGGATTGGCCAATCTTTGGTATGGCCGCAAAAAGAAATTAGACAAGATATCTATTGGCGAAGTTTGGCGTCCAACTGAATAAAAGGAATCAATAACATGGAATTTTTTCGCATCCGTCGTGACATTCCCTTTATGCGCCATGCTTTGGTGCTAAATGCAATTTCCGCGATCACCTTTTTAGCTGCTGTATTTTTCTTAGTCACCAAAGGCTTGCATTTGTCTGTTGAGTTCACAGGCGGCACAGTCATGGAAATCAGCTATCAACAAACTGCTCCTTTGAACACTATCAGAGCAGACTTAAGTAAATTGGGTTATCAAGACGTACAGGTTCAAAACTTTGGTAGCTCAAAAGATGTTCTGATACGTTTACCTCTTCAAAGAGATGCTGAAGGCAAGGTTATTTCTTCATCACAACAGAGTAATCAAGTGCTTGAAACACTCAAGGTTTCTAATGCTGATGTCACTCTCAAACGCGTTGAATTCGTAGGGCCTCAGGTGGGCAAAGAACTTGCCACTGATGGTTTATTGGCTCTTCTATTTGTTATTTTAGGCATCGTTATTTACCTATCCATTCGCTTCGAATGGAAGTTTGCTGTCGCAGGTATTTTGGCGAACCTCCATGACGTTGTGATCATTTTGGGATTCTTTGCTCTGTTCCAGTGGGAATTCTCTCTATCAGTTTTGGCTGCTGTTCTCGCTGTTCTTGGATACTCCGTGAACGAATCTGTGGTTATTTTTGACCGTATCAGAGAAAACTTCCGTAAGTACAGAAAAATGGAAGTATCTGCAGTCATTGATAACGCTATTACCAGCACGACCAGCAGAACAATCATCACCCATGGCAGTACACAAATGATGGTTTTAGCTATGCTGCTATTTGGAGGCCCAACGCTTTACTACTTCGCTTTAGCTCTGACCATCGGTATCTTATTTGGTATTTACTCTTCAGTATTCGTTGCTGCGGCATTGGCCATGTGGTTTGGTATCAAACGTGAAGACTTAGTATCTGCAGAAACAAAGGCAGCTACAGCTGCTGGTAAATCTGATGACCCTAATTTTGGCGCTCAGGTTTAATTACTTTTATCTGAATATCTTTTTTAAGATTTTCTTTGAAATAAAAAAGCGGGCTATGCCCGCTTTTTTATTGTCTTCATCAGTAACTTTTAATCACTGACTATTGAATGGTTCTAATTTAAATCGTTACAGCCTTTTTGCTGGCTTTCTTAGACATCTTGAACTGAATAGCTGTCAATGCAATTGCAAACATCCATGGAGATAATTTAAGAATCCAAGGATCTACGTCTGCAAGGAAATCAACAAACAAGATTTCTTTCAAAACCATTTGAACAGAAACGGCAAATAGAACAAAGCCTCCGATAAAAACAGCATTTGGCCAACGATCCAAAATCTTGGTTACCATGCTTGAACCAAAAATAACGACTGGGATACTGATCAATAAGCCCATGATGATGAAGCCCCAGTTACCATTTGCTGCTGCAGCAATACCCAAGGCGTTATCAACACCCATGACAGCATCAGCAATCACGATGGTTGTAATGGCAGACCAAAAAGTGTCAGCAGCCTTAACTTCTTCATGGTCGTCTTGGAAGGCCAATTTCCAACCAATCCATACCAAAGCAATACCGCCCACAAGTCTTAGACCAGGAAGCATCATGAGATAGGTAATGATGGCCACAGAGATAAAACGAATGGCAATAGCGCCAAAGGTGCCCCAGAAAATTGCTTTTTTACGTAAATGTGGTGGCAAACGATTGGCTGCCATACCAATCACTAAAGCGTTGTCTCCTGCGAGTACTAGGTCGATAAGAATAATCGCCAAAACAGCCCAAATAGCATCAATGGACATGAAATCCATAGAATTTCCTTTTTATAGTATTTGGTCTTGCCAAGGACCCATTCCCCTCATGTACCGGGCGCTTAAACGCCGTGTTGACGATACAAAAGACTCATGACTATGAGCTGGCTACTCCCCAGTGTTTTGTGGGATTCTATAGAAACAATGGGATTAACCATTAAACCTTATAAACAATAGGGAATTAATCTAGCAATTAAAGGGCTTCCAGAACAGATGCCTAAAAGGCTAAATCCGGTCAAGCCTGAATGGTTTGCGCAATGACCGCAACAATCTTTTTAGTGGCGCCAGTGTGTTGGTTGGCGAAATCTAGAGCATTTGTGCTCATTTCTTCTTTGACCTGATGATTGGTCAACAACAAATCCATGGCTTTCACTAAATCATCAACATCGGTGATCCGAATGGCAGCCCTGGCATCAATCACATCTGCACTGGCCTGTTGAAAGTTAAAGGTGTGCTCTCCCAAAATAATTGGTCGACCCAGGGCGCATGCCTCAATGAAATTTTGACCACCCAGTGGCAATAAACTTCCACCCATGATCACGATGTCAGATAAGGCGTAATAAAAACCCATTTCACCCATTGAATCACCAAGTATCACTGAACCATGATTGATGGCAGCAGAAAATTCCTGGTCGCTCATGCTTGATCGACGTAATACCTTTGGAAAGCTTGACTGTAATTGAGTGAATACATCATCAAATCTCTGCGGATGTCTTGGGACAATGAATAAGCAAAAATCATTTGGCTTTTCTTTGGTCTTAAGAAATCTTTGCCACGCTTCCATGATCAATGGCTCTTCACCATCTCTGGTGCTTGCGGCGCAAACAATTTGAATCTGCGGAGTGAGATTTTTCTTGAGACTTAATGCATGTTCTATCTGCTCAGGATTGGGCATGACATCGAATTTCAAATTACCTGTCACCATCACATTACTCAAACCCAAAGAGCCATAGCGCTTTGCATCCAAATTTGTTTGAGCCAAAATTTTTGCGAAGGATTGATAAATCAATTGAGCAAAATTTGAGAAACGACCGACGCGACGAGCGCTGCGCTCAGATAATCTGGCATTGATCAGTATGACGGGCAAAGACTTTTCACGCGCAGACAAAATTAATCTTGGCCATACTTCGGTTTCCATGATCAAACCAACTTTGATTGAAAAGTATCGATAAAACGAATTAACTGCCCAATGCGTGTCATATGGAAGATAGCTTTGCACCAGTTGACCAGAAGCTATGTGCTTAGCAAATAACTGCCCCCCAGTATCTCTTCCAGTTGGAGTCATGTGGGTCAATAAGATCTTTTCACCACTCTGAATCAAGGCATTGATCAAAGGTTCTGCTGCTCTTGTTTCGCCGACTGAAACTGCATGCACCCAAATGCGTGAAGTTGAACCGCTGATGGGCCAAGACATGCCTAAGCGCTCGTTAATGTGCTCCCTGTAACCGTGCTGCAACCGACCCTTCCAAAAGAGACGGGCAAGAGCCAGCGGTAATGCCAGATACCAAAATAATTGGTAAAACCCCATCATCAATCGATGACTAATCTTCATGGGGGCATGACCAATTGACGTCATTATTTTTTGAGACGTTTGGCTAATTCTGTTGCTTTACCGATATAAGAGGCTGGGGTCATTTCTAGAAGAAGTTTTTTTGCATCATCAGGAATCGCTAAGCCTTGAATGAAGCTTCTCAAACCTTCTGGAGTGATGCCCTTACCTCTGGTC
>JBJOKN010000085.1:0-5043 GCA_046046075.1 Pseudomonadota bacterium | reverse complement strand
CAAAGAAATGTTGGATGGCAAAGTAGATACTTTGCATTTTGATGAGGCATGGTTACCTCATGCAACTTTCCATGATTTCTATAAAGACATGCATGCGATCGGTAAAGATCGACCACGTTCAAAAGAAAGCATGGTCTTCTCTACACAGTCAACTCATAAGTTATTGGCGGGCCTATCTCAAGCATCACAGATTTTGGTGCAAGACTCAGAAACCAATAAGTTGGACAACGATTGCTTCAATGAATCCTATTTGATGCATACATCAACCAGTCCGCAATACGCCATTATTGCTTCTTGCGATGTGGCAGCAGCCATGATGGAGCCCCCAGGTGGCACGGCTTTGGTTCATGAATCAATTGCTGAGTCTTTGGACTTCCGTCGTGCCATGCGCAAAGTGGATGAAGAGTGGGGCGCTGATTGGTGGTTCAAGGTTTGGGGCCCTGAGTATCTTGCCGAAGAAGGTATTGGCGAGAGAGATGATTGGGTTTTGCAAGCGGATGAGCGTTGGCATGATTTTGGCAAGTTGGCTGCGGGCTTCAACATGCTCGATCCAATCAAGGCAACCATCATCACTCCAGGCTTAGAGATGGATGGTAATTTTGCTGATACCGGTATTCCAGCCAGCATTGTGACCAAGTATTTATCTGAGCACGGTGTGATTGTTGAGAAGACTGGTTTGTATTCTTTCTTCATCATGTTCACGATTGGCATCACCAAGGGCCGTTGGAATACCATGGTCACGACCTTGCAACAATTCAAAGATGATTACGATAAGAATCAGCCTTTGTGGCGAGTTCTTCCAGAGTTTGTTGCTAAGTATCCGCGTTACGAGCGCATTGGCCTTAAAGATCTTTGTCAGCAAATTCACCAAGTCTACAAAAAGTACGATGTGGCTCGTATGACCACAGAAATGTATTTATCAGACATGATCCCTGCGATGAAACCATCAGATGCTTGGGCAAAAATGGCGCACCGTGACATTGAGCGAGTGATCATTGATGATTTAGAGGGTCGAGTAACAGCGATGTTGGTAACACCTTATCCACCAGGTATTCCTTTGTTGATTCCAGGCGAGCGTTTCAATAAGCGCATCGTTGACTACTTGCGTTTCACTCGTGACTTCAATGAACAGTTCCCTGGCTTTGAAACCGATGTCCATGGTTTGGTCAAAGGTGATTTGAACGGTCGCAAAGAGTATTACGTTGACTGCGTTAAAGACTAACTTAGAGGCTGATGTAAATACAGCTTCTGTCTAGTCAAACAAAATGGCTCACTTTGTAGTGAGCCATTTTTTATTTAAAACGAAGAAACTGTTGTTTGTTGCGTTAGAGCTTATTTCAAGTTTTTGCGATAAGCTGCAATCGCTTTTTTCACCTGCTCTGGAGCGGTGCCGCCAACATGGTTGCGGCTGTTGATCGAGCCCTCAAGGGTCAAGACTTTAAATGCATCTTCACCGATGAGATTGGCTTTATCTCCAAGATCACAAGCAGTTCTTAAGTCTGCCAGTGATAAATCTGCCAAGTCACAGCCTTTGTTTGAGCAAGCCTTCACAGCGTGAGCAACAGCCTCGTGCGCATCACGGAAAGCCAAACCTTTTTTGACTAAGTAATCTGCCAAATCAGTCGCAGTAGCAAAGCCTTGAAGGGCTGCTGCTCTCATCACATCTGCTTTTACTTGAATGTGCGGAACCATGTCAGCAAAAATACGCAAGGTATCGCGCAAAGTATCTGCTGAATCAAATAATGGTTCTTTGTCCTCTTGATTATCTTTGTTGTAGGCCAAAGGTTGGCCTTTCATCAAAGTTAACAATGAGATTAGGTTGCCATTCACGCGACCAGTTTTGCCTCTCGCTAATTCTGGTACATCAGGGTTCTTCTTTTGCGGCATGATCGAGCTACCTGTGCAGAAACGATCGGGCAGATCCACAAAGCCAACCCTTGGACTCATCCAAATAATCAGCTCTTCTGATAAACGTGAGATGTGCGTCATTACTAATGATGCAGTGGCGCAAAACTCGATTGCAAAATCTCTGTCTGAAACCGCGTCCAAAGAGTTTTGACATACCCCGTCAAATCCTAAAGTCTTGGCAACGCGTTCACGATCAATTGGATAGCTCGTTCCAGCCAGTGCTGCTGCACCGAGTGGTAATCGATTGACACGCTTACGGCAATCAGCCAAACGCTCAGCATCACGAGCAAACATTTCTGCGTAAGCCATCACGTGATGACCAAATGTGATGGG
This sequence comes from Pseudomonadota bacterium, assembly GCA_046046075.1. GTDB lineage: Bacteria > Pseudomonadota > Gammaproteobacteria > Burkholderiales > Burkholderiaceae > Polynucleobacter. The sequence goes on along the minus strand of JBJOKN010000085.1, from coordinate 2,802 downwards.
TTGTGCCACTTGTAAATGTGTGAAGCCAGGCATGATGGTGTCAGCATGCTTTTCAGCTAGACCAAGTAGGCCTGAACGCAATGAGGTGAGCTCAGATTGAATCTCATCAATCGCACCACGCAACCACAAACGAATATCTGTTGCTACTTGATCGTTTCTTGAGCGACCGGTGTGAAGACGTTTGCCCGCATCACCAATCAACTTGGTTAAACGTGCCTCGATGTTCAGATGAACGTCTTCAAGAGCGAGTTCCCAAACAAATGAACCTGCTTCAATTTCAGAGCGTATCTCTGCCATGCCTTTTTGGATCGCAGCGAAATCTTCGGCACTGATGATCTTCTGTGCGGCCAACATTTCGGCGTGAGCCAATGAGCCCTGGATATCAACCAAGGCCATGCGTTTATCAAAGTCAACAGAGGCGGTGTATCGTTGCACGAGTTCCGCCACAGGCTCGGCAAAACGAGCCGACCAAGCTTGGTCTTTGTTGTCTAGAGAGTTCTTGTTTTTATCTAAATCTGCCATAAATATAAGTATATTGCCTCAAAGGCCTTATCCTTATGGTTATGACACAAATTTCTTATCCTAAAAAGCTGGTAATTGCCTCCCGAGAGAGCCGTTTGGCCATGTGGCAGGCTGAATATGTTCGTGATTGCTTGAAAAAGCTCTATCCAGACTGCGATGTCAGTATTTTGGGTATGACCACCCGGGGTGATCAAATTTTGGATAGAACCCTCTCTAAAGTCGGCGGTAAGGGGCTTTTTGTCAAAGAATTAGAAGTGGCTTTAGAAGAGGGGCGGGCCGATTTAGCGGTTCACTCCCTCAAGGATGTCCCAATGCAGTTGCCTGAAGGCTTTGAGTTGTCTTGCATCATGGAGCGTGAAGATGCCAGGGATGCCTTTGTTTCTAATGACTATGTAAGTTTGGCGGATTTGCCCGCAGGGGCTATCGTAGGAACCGCTAGTTTGCGTCGAGAGGCTTCGCTGCGTTCACGCTATCCCCATTTAAACATCCAGCCCTTACGTGGCAATTTAGATACCCGTTTGGGTAAATTAGACAAAGGCGAGTATGCCGCGATCATTTTGGCCGCTGCTGGTCTGAAGCGTTTAGGTATGGCTGAGCGCATCCGCAGCTTATTGGCTCCGGAAGATAGTTTGCCGGCAGCTGGTCAGGGTGCTTTAGGTATTGAGATCAGGGCTGGAAGGCCAGAGATGAAAAGCTGGCTCGCTCCTTTGAATCATGCGCCTTCTGCGATGGCAGTGACTGCCGAGAGAGCTGTTTCTAGAGCGCTTGGTGGTTCTTGCGATGTTCCCTTGGCTGCCTATGCAATCTGGGAAGGTTCAGATTCTTTGTATCTTCGTTCCTTTGTTGCCAGCACGGATGGTCAAAGTATTTGTCGATCTGAAAAGAAGTTATCAATCCTTAGCATGGAGCATGCGGATCAAATGGGCTTGCAGGTTGCCGATGAGTTGATTGCTCAAGGCGCTAAAGATTTACTGCCCCCAAGATAATTCAGAGAAAACTCAAAATTACTCATGCCCAATATTGTTCTAACTCGCCCACTAGGACAGTCTCTTAGATTGGGAGAGTTACTACATCGGAAGTTTCCGATGCTAGAGCAAATTCAATTGCCTTTATTGTCAATTGTCCCTAATGAAAACCCCGTAGATGCCAAGCGCTTAAAAGAACTCTTACTGGCCAGTGATTTAGCAGTTTTTGTGAGTCCTAATGCCGTGGAGTGTTCAATGCGATTACTACAGTCGGAGTGGCCAAAGACTATTCCAATTGCGGTCGTGGGTGGCGGTAGCTTAGAGGCTTTGAGTCATCACGGCATCACAGTTGAGGCTGGGTACACCATTTACGCGCCCAGCAATCCCAGCGAATGGGATTCGGAGGGCTTATGGAAAGTTCTGAATCAAGCCCAAAAATCTTGGGCGGGCAAAAGCATTCTATTTCTGAAAGGTATTGGCGGAAGAGCTTGGCTTGGTGAACAGTTTTTATTGCAAGGTGCTGAAATACACTCAGTATCGACCTACAAAAGAGTTCCCTTAGCCAGTGACTCACCAGCCTGGCTTGGTTTAAAAAAAGCACTTCCCAGTGACTCTTTATGTGTTCTGACTTCTTCTGAAGCGGTGCGACATTTCGCTCAATTTTTAAAAGAAAATTCATCATGGGCAGAGTCTTGGTTAAATGAAGCTATGATGTTGTGTACGCATGAGCGTATTGCTCAGGTATGTAATGAACTTGGATTTAAAAATATCGATTGGTGTGCTCCAGGTGATGATCAGTTGCTTGTCAAAATTCATCAATGGCACTCCAATAAAATTTAGGAATTGAAATGGCTGCAGAACTCGATCAGGTAACTACCAAAACTGCTAAACAATTACAGTCAGAAGCTTTAGGTAAGGGTTTATGGAGAGCCTTGTGGATCGCTATTGCCATTTGTCTTGTTTGGTTGGTGATCGAGGGTGGCTTTCGTCTTTATAATCGCCCAGCTCAACTTGATGCCAGAGTCCTGGAGTTAGAGTCCCAATTGAGCAAAGTATTGACCCAAGAGGCTGAAATCAATCTAGCCTTGAAGAGTTCCCTAGAGAACCAAAAGAATCTTGCGCCTGTGGTCAATCAATTGAACCAATTATTGAACCAAGTGGCTCAGTTGCCTATGAATGCATTGCCTGCAGCAGAGACGCCAGCAATTGCAAGTAACGCCGGAACAAACAGCATCATTCAAAAAATAATGTCGGCGATTCAGGGTTTGGGTGATCAGTTGATGCGTATTCAGGTAGTAGGTGATGTGAAAGATGT
>JBJOKN010000084.1:0-5068 GCA_046046075.1 Pseudomonadota bacterium | reverse complement strand
TAGAGGTGTGGCTGTGCAATGTGTGCCATCAGGAGGCGTCAGTAGCACAGGCAGTCTCAACTGTCGGGACCGTCTTTCCCCGGCAGTCAACCTCTGCCAATTGTCGGCACCATCCCACCCATTCCACCTTCAACCTCTGCCACCACTTGCTTGGCTCACACAAGTTGCTTGACCTCTCCTGCACACCTGTGACGCTGGTGACGGGAGCCCTCTCTGATTGACATCATGTAGCTCCCAGTGCATTGAAGGATGACTGATGTTGCTTGCAGATATCATGCTGCAGGGTCACTCCGCTGCAGCAGCACATCACAGCCCTCAGAGCACCGGCTGAGCTGGCAGGGCTGTTCACAGCTGGGACGAGTCACGGTGCCCTGCTGCCTTGCTGCACCGCTGCCGATCTGTTATGGCTGCTGGGCAGTGGCCACCAGCACTCACCGTCAGCTTGCCAGCCACCAGCCCTGTCAGCATCAGCTGAGGCCCAAAGAACCGAGCAGCCGTCAGCAGCATCCCTGGATCGGACCTACAACCACCAGAGCAGGGCGCCCCCTTGTCAAAGTGGAGTTGCACAGACCTCATGAGATTGACGGACTCGGACGAAGCAGCATCAGTAGGCAGGAGCTGCTTCCATGTCTGAGCATGCTCTGCGCCACTCAACCAGCACCAGTCCTGTCCATCCCTCTGCTACATCTGCAGGGTGTTCACGCCTGCCTGCAAGTGAACTACCCCGCTTGCTGTGCATACACATCCTGCCGTAGATGTGCTGCATCAGGTGCCAGCCTGGAGAACCAACTACTACTACTGCTGCTGCTGCTACTGCTGCTGCTGCTGACCTGATGGCTGCAGCAGGGAACAGCGCCGCCCCCTGCTGCAGAGGGGCCATAGCCCGCTCCAGCCGCCTCCACTGGGCCACAGCATCCGGCCCACCAATGCGGCCGATCATATCTGCATAGTCTTTGGAATCTGCGACAACTGGGAAGGAGCGTCCAGCAGGGTCATACACCACCCACTAAGGAGCAGGGAGGGGCAGCAGCAAAGCAGCAGCCAAGGCAATGTCAAATTAGTTTGTTGACATTGTGAACCCCATTGTGAAAACCAGGTTCCAAGCTTCATCCTCAGGAGGCACGTCTTCCAAGAAGTACAACAACAGTGCCAACTGTCCTGACAGACATCCATCACTGCAGCACTCACAAGAGGCTGAATCAGTCAAACACCATTGAAGGTCTTGCTGTTGGCTTGATCAGACCCGGCGGTCTTTGATCAATTCTTAATAAATAGACGGCTCACCCTCAGGTCTATTCTTAAAGCGCTTGTGTATCCAGTAGTACTCTGGAATTCTTGGCTTTATCACTTCCTCAAAGTATTGGCTCATGCGAATCGTATCCGCTACAGGATCGTCTGTCGGGAAATTAGGCCAAGGCTTACCGACATGACAGTCATAACCTGATTGATCAGATCGCAAAGTCGTGAAGATGGGACAAACTTCTGCACCTGCCAACTTAGCCATCTTAGAGACAGATAAAACTGTGTTAGTTGATACGCCAAAAAATGGCACAAATTCAGAATCTCTTCTTCCTAAATCCATGTCTGGAGATAAACACACAAAGGTGCCTTTGCGCGCCTCACGAATCAACTCACGACCATGGCTTTCTCTGAGTAGCATCTTGGCACCAAAACGTTCACGCCATTTTTTAATGCGCGGCTCAAAGTACTCGTTTCTCATAAAGACATACAAAGTAATACCAGGTGGTGCTTTAATTTTTTTGAGGTGCATGGTGATGGCAATCAAACCAGCTTCGATACCAGCCAAATGCATGCTGACATACAAGCGAGGCTTGCCATCATTCATATCAACTTCGGGATGCACGGTGACAAATTGATTGATTGACTCAGCACTGCCTAACCAAAGACGACCACGCTCAGCAAAACTGCGTCCCAACAAACGCCAATGCTGCTTTGCTAAAACGTCTCTCTGCTCTTGAGAGAGATTTGGAAAGCAAGCTTTTAGATTAGCGTTAACAATCTTGACTCGAGACTTTGAGAATGTCGGCGCGATAGATCCCAAAGCATGGCCAATAGCCACAGTCCAACGATAAGGAATGATCGCCAAGAACCAAAGAAAGCCATGAGCCAAGATGTTAAAAAAAGTTTTCACAAAAAGGATTTTCTCATGAACACCTAACTATTCGGCGTTTAATAGGCTCACAAATTACTCACCATCATTTTTGTTGATTTGTCATTTACTTATAAATAATATAAATTATTGTCTGAGCAACAGAGGAGACCCTATGATCGACACCCTAAAACTTAAAGAGACGCTTGAAAATAATGGTTTTAGCAACGCACAAGCTAGCAGCTTAAGTCATGCAATAAACGATTCAACAAAAGACAAACGAGACTTAGCTACTAAAGATGAGTTACATCAGGTTCGCAATGAATTAAAGACGGACATTAAAGAAGTGAGGGATGAAATCAAAGACTTACGCCATCACATAACAAATTCATGGACTGGCATAAGTGATTTACGAAAAGAGTTGACTCAAGATATGGCAACACTTGAGAGTCGACTTGTCCACAAACTGACTCACCGAACACTCATTAGCCAAATATCTATCGCTGCAGTACTGATTAGCTTAATGGTTTATTTCCACCAGAACCCATAAGATCTGGTTAGCTTGGGTTTTAGTTTGTGGGCAAAACCTATAAAAAAGGGCTTCATTTTGAAGCCCTTTTTATTTACGAACACTTGACTATCTTGGCTTACTTTTTCTTAGCCAACTGTTTTTTACGGGCTTCAATCTCTGCATCAATCGCTTTGAGCATTTTTTCATCTGGATTGGTCCATGAACCACCTGACTGATTGACCATGTAAACAGTGGCTTGAGCAAAATGCTCAACACTTAAGTCGGGCTTACCACCTTTTGCAGGCATACCTCTGACACCAACATATCCGTGAGCAGTTAAAACAGCCTGCCCTTCTTTGATCAATGGGGCCCACTTTGCCTTATCACCAACTTTGGGCGCTCTTGCAACTCCAGAAGAATGGCAAGACATACAAACTTGCTTATAAGTAGCTTCACCATTAGCAAATACAGTAGAAGAAAACCCAAGTGACATCATCACAGCAAGAAATGTTGAAAATAATTTCATGAAAAGCCCTCACAGATTGGTTAATACATCAATGATAGTTCAGGATAAGCGCAGACGTATTACCCGGATTGTTCAGAAAGAAAAAGAGCTCCAATAGGAGCTCTTTTAGGTGTCTGGGGTGGCTGATGGGGCTCGAACCCACGACAACAGGAATCACAATCCTGGACTCTACCAACTGAGCTACAGCCACCGTAGAGAAATAAGATTATAACCTGTCCTGATCATCATGTTCAACATACATCCTGAGCTCTCGATTGGCATCCTCAAAAAAGGCACGAATGTCTTGCTCCGTCTTGACTGCGCCCAATAAACGATAGTCTGATAATTTCCGGCGCCATTGCTTTGAGCCACCTTTACCATGGGCCAAGCCCAGAATATGACGAGTGATAGCAGCCATGTGAAAGACTTGATTGCTTGCTGCACAATGCTTCAACCAGCGAGTACATTGGCCAATTAATTCCTCTGTGATTCGATTCCATTGATCGACGCCAAAAAAGTGGCCAAAAGCCTGCCCCTCGGTTGATAACATCTCATCCCAATCCAACATGATTCCCGGGGTGTGATAAGCCGCTCTACCAATCATGAATCCATCAAAATCATTCCAATGGCGTGAAATATCTCCATTATTTTCTAGACCACCATTCAGCAAAACTTTTAGATGCGGGAAATGTTTTTGTGCATCCAAGCGCAATTGCTTAGCGATTTCGTAACGCAATGGTGGAACAGTCCGATTTTCTTTTGGCGAAAGCCCCTTCAAAATAGCATTACGCGCATGAATGGTGACTTGACTAGCTCCCGCCTCAGCGACTTTGCAAATGAAATCTAAAGTGAATTGATAGTCCTGTTGATTATCTTGAACGTTCATTTCATTCAAACCAATACGGTGCTTCACAGTGATGGGCAAATCAACCGCATCGACCATCGCCTTTACGCAATCCGAGACTAAATCTGGTTCAGCCATCAAACAAGCACCAAATGATCCTCGCTGCACTCTTTCTGAAGGACAACCACAATTCAAGTCAACCTCATCATAGCCCCACTGCTGCGCCAACTTGGCTGAAGTAGCCAAGTCCTGAGGCTCACTCCCGCCCAATTGAAGAACGACTGGGTGCTGAATCTCATCAAAATCAAGATGCCTTGGAACGTCTCCATGGATCAAAGCCCCAGTGGTCACCATTTCGCTATAAAGAACAGCTTGCTTGGTAAGACTTCGATGGAACGTTCTGCACTGACGATCAGTCCAATCCATCATTGGAGCAACTGCTAAGCGCTTGGAGTTATTTGACATCTCGTGATTTTATAGTTGAAGCGCTTGTTGAGTTAAAAAACAATGATCATGACCAGTGACCGGGTCAACAAAACTCAATTCTTTGGCCAATAACTGGAGGGGTTGAGTGAAATCTTTACCGGTCACAACATGGGGCTTTAAAACAGGATAGATCTGATCGTGTTTGATTGGTAAACCTAAGGCACTCATATGAAGTCTTAATTGGTGTTTTTTTCCTGTGCCCAAGAGCAGTTTGTACTTTGCCCACGAACCATTGACATCTAACAGTTCGATTGTGCTCTCCGAGTTAGGCTCTCCAGGAACTTCCTGCATCTGAATAAAAACATCAGATTCTTCAATTCTGCTTTGATAGTGAATTGGGAACTGATGCTTTAGACCATCTTTATATGGGGCAATCGCTTCATAAACTTTTTTTACGGCCCTATCCCTGAACAAGGCTTGGTAGGCATTTCTGTCCTTAGGAAGTTTTGAGAAGGCCACCAGGCCAGCAGTCTCTCGATCAATACGATGAATCGGACTGAGAGTTTCTAGGCTAGTTAATTTCTTCAGCCGGACCAATAAGGTTTCTTCTAAATAATGACCGCCTGGAGTAACAGGTAAAAAATGAGGTTTATCAGCAATCAATAAATGATC
>JBJOKN010000083.1:0-5114 GCA_046046075.1 Pseudomonadota bacterium | reverse complement strand
CAACATGCCAGCTTCTGATTGGGTTGGAGGAATCACGGCTTTCACCAGTATTTTTGCTGCCGGCCAAATCATCGGTCCAACCATTGCAGGTTGGATTTCTGATGGGCAGGGCGGTTTGGCGCAAGGTTTGCTTTTCTCCGGATTGGCTTTACTCCTCGGTGGTTTGATCGCAACAAGACAGAAACCATTGAGCAATTCCCCTGAAAAATAAGCCTTTTATCTCGCCAATGAGATAATCACAATTATGAAAGTTAGAACACGATTTGCACCCAGCCCAACAGGCTTTATTCACTTAGGTAACCTTCGAAGCGCTTTGTATCCGTGGGCTTTTGCTCGCAAGATGAAAGGTGACTTCATTTTGCGTATTGAAGACACCGATCAAGAGCGTTCAAGCCAAGAGGCTGTTGATGTGATCATCGAAGGGATGAGTTGGTTGGGTCTTGATATCGATGAGGGACCAATCTATCAGATGCAACGCATGGATCGTTACCGTGAAGTGATTGCACAAATGCTCAAGGATGGTTTGGCTTACCCTTGCTATATGAGCGAGGAAGAACTCAATGCCTTGCGTGAGCAGCAAATGGCAAATAAAGAGAAGCCACGTTATAACGGTTTTTGGCGACCTGAAGCTGGCAAACAATTGCCAACACCGCCAGCAGATATCAAGCCAGTGATTCGTTTTAAAAACCCAATCGGTGGCAGCGTTGTATGGGAAGACGCAGTAAAGGGCCGTATTGAAATCAGCAATGATGAGTTAGATGATTTGGTCATTGCACGTCCTGACGGCACTCCTACTTATAACTTCTGTGTGGTTGTTGATGACCTAGATATGAAGATCACTCATGTCATTAGAGGAGATGATCACGTCAACAATACTCCGAGACAAATTAACATTCTTCAAGCGCTTGGTGGTTCATTGCCGATTTATGCTCACTTGCCAACTGTTCTAAATGATCAAGGCGAGAAAATGAGTAAACGCAATGGCGCTATGAGTGTGCGTGATTATGAGCGTGATGGTTATATGCCTGAAGCTGTTCTGAACTACCTGGCTCGTCTTGGTTGGTCTCATGGTGATGCAGAGGTGTTCACAAAAGAACAATTTGTTGAGTGGTTTGATTTGGACCATTTGGGTAAGTCACCAGCGCAGCACAATCCTGAAAAATTGCTATGGTTGAACCATCAATACATTCAGCAAGCAGATGCAGTTGAGTTGGCTAAGCGAGCATTGCCATTTGTTGAGAAATTAGGCATTAAAACTGACTCTGGTCCTGATTTTGTGGGTGTGGTCAATATCCTCAAAGATCGAGCAAATACTCTGATTGAGTTGGCTGAAGGCGCCCGTTTGTTCTATATGGACAGGCCCAATCATTCTGCTGCCGATCGACAGGCCAATATCCCTGAATCTGTCCATCCTGTCATCAGCGATCTGATTATTGAGCTGGAAGCAGGGGATGGCTCAAAGGCAGCTGTTTCAGGGGCATTTAAAGCTGTTTTGGCCAAACATGGTCTAAAAATGCCAGCTTTGGCCATGCCAGTTCGTTATGCCATGTTTGCCACGACCCAAACGCCAGCCATTGATGCTGTTATCTCATTGATTGGTATAGAAGAAACAAAACATCGCTTGCAAAGCGGGATAAAAATAGGCTAGAATTACGGTCTTGATTGCTTGAGCTTACTTATTTAAGGTCATCTAATTAAGGGGCTATAGCTCAGCTGGGAGAGCGCTTGCATGGCATGCAAGAGGTCAGCGGTTCGATCCCGCTTAGCTCCACCAGTAAGCTCTGATCGAAATGTAGTGAAGTTGTGAAATTGCAGTACCGTAAGTCCAGGGTCCCCATCGTCTAGAGGCCTAGGACACCACCCTTTCACGGTGGGTACCGGGGTTCGAATCCCCGTGGGGACGCCAAGTTTTTTGGAGCGGTAGTTCAGTTGGTTAGAATACCGGCCTGTCACGCCGGGGGTCGCGGGTTCGAGTCCCGTCCGCTCCGCCAACAAAAAGCCCTTGTTTTTAAACAAGGGCTTTTTTATTTCTTCTCACGGGTAACTTCTCTTACCTTCCTGCACTTCTCAAACCATTTACTTGCTACCGCTACTTCTTCTGGCAAATTGACCTGGTTTTTGAGTATTCATTTTGCGATGAGTTTTCTTAGGGGTTGTGATGGTTGAGTCTGATGATTTGACTTGACCATTGCGCTTGGTTTGATTCGCACCTCTCGGAGAAGCGGCATTGTGTCTGGCTTGACCATGTCTCGCCTGTCCAGATTTTTGCTGCGCCTGCTGACTTCTCAGTTGAATAGGTTGGGCCACTGCATTGGGGTCCGGCTCAAAACCAGGCACAACTTCTCTTGGCAAAGTTTGTTTGATCAAACGCTCAATGTCTTTCAGCATATCGTGTTCATCAACACAGACTAATGACACTGCAACACCATTGGATCCTGCTCTACCAGTTCGACCAATTCGGTGAACATAATCTTCAGGCACATTTGGTAAGTCGTAATTGACCACGTGTGGCAATTGATCGATATCAATACCTCTGGCAGCAATATCAGTTGCTACCAATGCGATGATCTTGCCAGCTTTAAAGTCTGCCAATGCTTTGGTTCTGGCTGTTTGACTCTTATTGCCATGAATAGCCATCGCACTGATGCCACTGTTTTCTAATTGCAAAACCAATTTGTTGGCACCGTGTTTGGTGCGTGTGAACACCAATACTTGTTTCCAATCGTTTGATTTGATGAGGTGAGCCAGCAAAGGGTGCTTGTTGCCACGATCAACAGGGTGCATCAATTGCGTGATTGCTTCATTGGTGCTGTTGCTTCTTGCTACTTCAATCAATGAAGGTGCATTCAGCAAATCATTCGCAAGTGCTTTGATCTCTGTAGAGAAGGTGGCAGAAAATAATAAGTTCTGACGTTGCTTGGGGAGTGCGGCAAGGATTTTCTTGATGTCGCGTAAAAAGCCCATATCCAACATTCTGTCGGCTTCATCAAGAATCAATATCTCGACGTGTTGTAAGGATATGGCACCTTGACCCATGAGATCCAAGAGACGTCCTGGTGTTGCCACCAAAATATCTAAACCAGCTTGAATGGATTTGATTTGTGGGTTGGCTCCAACACCACCAAAAATAACCGCTGATTTGAGTTGTGTGTATTTGCCATAAGTTTGAACAGAGGCATGTACTTGTGCAGCAAGTTCACGAGTTGGAGTCAGTATCAAACCGCGCACTTGTCGGCGACGACTAGTTTGATTGACTGGGGAAGTTAATAAACGTTGTAACACTGGCAATGTGAAGCCAGCAGTTTTACCCGTGCCAGTTTGAGCAGCTGCTAATAAATCTCCGCCATTCAGAATGGCTGGGATTGATTGGGCTTGAATAGGGGTTGGCGTTGTATAGCCATGTTCGTTAATTGCTTTAAGGATGAGTTCAGATAAACCAAGATCTTTGAATTGCATAGGTACCAATAGAGTGATGACCTGTGCTCAGCAAAAAGTAATTTTTGGAAGGTCAATGAATGAACTGCTTAAGAAGAAATGTAGAGCGCAGTTATGAATGCTTACTGTTGCTATTTTAGTTCATTGCGGCTTGAAAGTCCTATTTATCTTCGCTTTAGGCTGAAGTCATCAGTTAAAATACCGAATTCATTGGATATTCACGCATTATTTCTCGTGAACCATGAATTTATCAATTAACGATCCAGCAGTAGCTGGTATGACTGCTGAAAAATGATCACCTTAAACAATGTCTCTCTGCGTCGTGGCGCCAAGTTATTACTTGATAAAGCAACCGTCACGCTCAATCCAGGTGAGAAGGTTGGTTTGGTTGGGCGCAATGGCGCAGGCAAATCAACTTTGTTTGCATTGTTGAATGGCACCTTGCATGAAGATGGTGGTGACTTTTCGATTCCTAAGATATGGCGCATGGCTCAGGTGGCTCAAAACATGCCAGAAACTGAAGAATCTGCCACTGAATTTGTGATTGCTGGCGACACTCGCTTGATTGAATTAAGGCAAGCTCTTGAGGCTGCAGAGGCGGCAGAAGATGGCATGGCCATGGCTCATGCGCATGTGGATCTGGCAGACGCTGGTGAGCATGACGCAACTTCCAGAGCGCAAGCGCTCATTTTGGGTTTAGGTTTTAAAGTCAGCGAACTTGATCAGCCAGTGAATAGTTTCTCTGGTGGCTGGCGTATGCGCTTGCAATTGGCCCGTGCTTTGATGTGCCCATCAGACTTATTGTTGCTTGATGAGCCAACCAATCACTTGGACTTGGATGCTTTGGTTTGGTTGGAGGCATGGTTAAAGCGCTATGCGGGTACCATGATTGTGATCTCTCATGACCGAGAGTTTTTAGATGCTATTACTAACGTTACCTTGCATATTGAGCATGCCAAGCTCAATCGCTATGGTGGTAACTACAGTTCATTTGAACTGATGCGTGCTCAGCAATTAGAGTTGCAACAAGCATCCTTCGCAAAACAACAAGAAAAAATTGCCCACTTACAAAAGTTCATCACACGCTTTAAGGCTAAAGCCAGTAAAGCCAAGCAGGCTCAAAGTAGGGTCAAGGCTTTGGAGCGCATGGAGAAGATTGCTCCTGTGTTGGCGGACGCTGAATTCACCTTTGAATTCAAGGAGCCGCAAAACTTACCTAATCCGATGTTGGCCATCAGTGAAGCCAGTTTTGGTTACCGAGTTGATGGTGCTAATAAAGTCATCATCAAAGATGTCAATAAATCAGTGCTGGCAGGTCAGAGGATTGGTATTTTAGGTGCGAACGGTCAGGGTAAATCAACTCTGGTTAAAACTATTGCCAGAACCATGCCTCAGCTTTCAGGAACAGTGACTGAGGGCAAGGGCTTGAACATTGGTTACTTTGCTCAGCAAGAACTGGATGTCTTGAGGTCTGATGACAATCCTTTGGAGCACATGATTCGTTTGGCAAAAGACTTGGGTCCTAACGCAGCAGAATCAGGTCGTGAACAAGACTTGCGCAACTTCCTAGGTACGTTTAATTTTGCTGGTGACATGGTCAAGCAAGCCGTTGGCACGATGAGTGGTGGCGAGAAGGCTCGTTTGGTTTTAGCCATGATTGTTTGGCAGCGACCTAACTT
>JBJOKN010000082.1:0-5631 GCA_046046075.1 Pseudomonadota bacterium | reverse complement strand
GCCAACAATGCTTTTGAAGGAATACAACCAACGTTCAAGCAAGTACCGCCCAAACGTGGCTCACCTTTTGGATCGTCATACGGATTGCTTTCAGCACACGCTACTTTGAAACCTAATTGAGCGGCACGAATCGCAGCGATGTAACCACCAGGGCCACCACCAATGACAACTACGTCAAAATTTTGACTCATAATTTTTCCTGTATTTTTCTATGTCTTTAACTGTTTGACTATGTGACTAATCAAAGGTCTAAATTAAAGGTCTAACAAAAGACGTGCTGGATCTTCCAACGCTTCTTTCATAGCAACCAAACCTAATACAGCTTCACGACCGTCAATGATGCGGTGGTCGTAAGACATCGCCAAATAGTTGATTGGGCGCACAACCACTTGACCGTTTTCAACAACAGCACGGTCTTTCGTTGCGTGGATACCCAAAATAGCTGATTGTGGTGGGTTGATGATCGGTGTAGACAACATTGAACCGAAGATACCGCCGTTAGAGATAGAGAAAGTACCACCTGATAGATCATCAAGTGTTAATTTGCCATCACGTGCTTTAACGCCAAATTCAGCAATTTTCTTTTCAATATCAGCCAAGCTCATTTGATCAGCATCGCGCAAGATAGGTACCACTAGACCACGTGGTGAACCAACGGCGATACCAATGTCAAAGTAACCGTGATAAACAATGTCGTTGCCATCAACTGAGGCATTAAGAATTGGGTACTTCTTCAAAGCGTGTACGGCAGCTTTAACGAAGAAAGACATGAAACCTAATTTAGTACCGTGTTCTTTTTCAAACTGGTCTTTGTATTTGTTACGCATGCCCATGACCGGTGCCATGTTCACTTCGTTGAAAGTGGTCAAGATGGCATTGGTTTGTTGAGACTGCAATAAACGCTCAGCAATACGAGCACGCAAACGGCTCATTGGTACGCGCTCTTCTGGGCGATTACCGATGTTCACTTGTGGTGCTGCTGGTGCAGCAGCTGGTTTAGCCGCTGGTGCTGTGCCAGACAATGTTGCAAGAACATCACCTTTGGTCACACGACCATCTTTACCTGAACCGCCGACTTGAGCAGCAGATAGATTGTTTTCAGCCATCAACTTAGCGGCTGAAGGCATTGCCTTAGCGCTGGCTGATGCAGCTGCTGGAGCAGCAGCAGGTGCCGCCGCTGGCGCTGGGGCTGCAGCAGGTGCTGGAGCGGCCGCTGCAGGTGCCGCAGCAGCTTTAGCAGCGCTGTCAATTTTTGCGATCACTTGATCAGAAACCACTGTGCCGCCATCACCAACCACGATTTCAGCCAATACACCAGCTGAAGGCGCTGGAACTTCAAGCACCACTTTGTCGGTTTCGATTTCAATCAAGATTTCATCTTGAGCAACCGCTTCACCGGCTTTTTTCTTCCAAGTCAACATAGTTGCTTCTGCAACTGATTCTGATAATTGTGGAACTTTGACGTCTACGATAGCCATGTTCTTTTTCCCTTATTCTCTATAGAGTAATTGTTAGTGTTATTAACTGATTATTTGGTGAGTACAAAACCTTTGAGTTTCGCAAACGCGCCTTCAATCAAAGACTTCTGTTGATCTTGGTGCAAGTGAGCGTAACCACAAGCTGGTGAGGCAGAAGCTGGGCGACCTGAGTAACCCAATTTTTGACCCTCTGTCATGTTCTCGTGAATGTTGTGCTGAATGAAGAACCATGAGCCCTGGTTTTGTGGCTCGTCTTGACACCAAACAATTTCAGTCGCTTTTGGATATTTCTTCATTTCTGCAGCAAATGCTTTGTGTGGGAACGGATACAACTGTTCTACACGGATCAATGCCACGTCTGTTTGCTTTTTGGCTTCACGAGCTTTTACCAAGTCGTAGTAAACCTTGCCTGAACAAGCAATCACACGGGTGACTTTCTTAGCATCAATGCTCTCGTCTAACTCACCGATCACAGTTTTGAATTCGCCTTTGGTGAATTCTGAAACTGGTGATGTGGCATCTTTGTTTCTCAACAAAGATTTTGGAGTCATGATGATCAACGGCTTACGGAACTGACGGATCATCTGACGACGCAATAAATGGAAAATCTGTGATGCAGTGGTTGGCTGAACAACTTGCATGTTCATGTCAGCGCATAACTGCATGAAGCGCTCAGGACGTGCTGATGAGTGCTCAGGACCCTGACCTTCATAGCCATGAGGCAACATAAGAACTAGACCATTAGCACGACCCCACTTCACTTCGCCTGAGGCGATGAATTGGTCGATCACCACTTGCGCACCGTTCACGAAGTCACCGAACTGGGCTTCCCAAATGGTCAATGTGTTTGGTTCTGCAGCAGCGTAGCCGTATTCAAAACCCAGAACCGCCTCTTCTGAAAGAATCGAGTCGATCACAGTGAAGTTAGCCTGACCTTCAGCAACGTGCTCCAAAGGTACATATGTGCCTGTGTCCCACTTTTCGCGATTTTGATCATGGATCACTGCGTGACGGTGTGTGAATGTGCCACGGCCTGAGTCTTCACCTGATAAACGAATCGGGTAACCGCTCGCCACCAATGAAGCAAACGCCATGTGCTCGCCCATACCCCAGTCAACATTGACTTCACCACGACCCATGGCCGCACGGTTGTTCAATACGTTTTCAACGAGGTTGTGAGGCTTAAAGCCTTCTGGCACTTTTGTAATACGTTCTGCCAAGCGCTTCCACTCAGCCAAAGGAATCGCTGTATCAGCTGAGTCTGTCCATTTCTTATTCAAGAATGGAGACCAATCAACTGCGTACTTGCCCTTGAAGTTAGAAATCACTGGATCGATTGTGTGCTTACCAGCGTCCATCGCTGAACGGTAAGCTTTGACCATTTCATCACCGCCACCAGCTTGCAATACACCTTGAGCTTCTAGCTTGTCAGCGTATAGCTTGCGTGTACCAGGATGTTGAGCAATCTTTTTGTACATCAATGGTTGAGTCAAGGCTGGAGTGTCTTGCTCGTTGTGACCTAATTTACGGTAACAAATGATGTCGATCGCCACGTCTTTTTTGAAGGTGTTGCGGTATTCAACAGCCAACTGAGTAGCGAACACCACTGCTTCTGGATCATCACCATTAACGTGCAATACAGGTGCCTCAATAGTTTTGAGGATGTCTGTACAGTAAAGAGTTGAACGCAAGTCGCGTGGGTCTGATGTGGTGAAACCGATTTGGTTATTGATCACGATGTGAATCGTGCCACCTGTGTAGTAACCACGAACCTCAGCCATCGCCAATGTTTCTTGAACCACACCTTGACCAGCAATCGCTGCGTCACCGTGTACCAAGATTGGCATCACTTGAGAACCTGTTGTGTCACCACGACGATCCATACGAGCACGCACTGAACCTTCAACCACTGGGTTCACGATCTCTAAGTGAGATGGGTTGAACGCCAATGACAAATGCACAGGACCGCCAGGAGTGGTCACGTCGCTTGAGAAACCTTGGTGATACTTCACGTCACCGGCAGGTAGATCTTCTGGAGCGGTGTGATCGAATTCAGCGAACAAGTCTTTAGGCATCTTGCCCAAAGTGTTCACCAATACGTTCAAGCGACCACGGTGAGCCATACCGATCACAATTTCTTGTACACCGGCTGTACCTGCTACTTTGATCACTTCATCCATTGAAGCGATGAAACTTTCACCACCTTCTAATGAGAAACGCTTCTGACCCACATACTTTGTGTGCAAGTAACGCTCTAAGCCTTCAGCTGCTGTTAAGCGCTCAAGAACTTGTTTTTTCTTTTCTGGTGAGAAGCTTGGAGTTGATCTCGCGGCTTCTAATTTTTCTTGCCACCAACGCTTGATCTTTTGATCAGTGATGTACATGAACTCTGCACCGATGGTGCCTGAGTATGTTTGGCGCAAGTTTTGCAACAACTCACGCAAAGTCATGCTGTCTTTGCCGAAGAATGTGTTGCTAGTATTGAAAACGATATCCATATCAGCATCACCCAAACCGTAGAAGGCAGGATCAAGCTCTGGAATATTTGGGCGCTCAGTGCGCTTGAGTGGGTCTAAATCGGCCCAACGGTTACCAACGTTGCGATGAGCAGCGATGAGTTGTTGAACAGCAACGCGTTTACGACCTAGTTCTGAATCTGCAGAGTCATTGATGACACGAATCGGACCTTGCTTAGCACGCTGTGCAAAAGCATTGACCACTGGGGCATGAGGTACATCGTGTTTGGTTGAACCATCAACAGCAGGCACTAATTGAACATTGTCAAAATATTCACGCCAATAGTCTGTGACAGAAGCTGGATTTTCAAGATAGGCTTCGTAGAGTTCTTCTACGTAGGGCGCGTTACCGCCAAAGAGATAAGAACTACCTCTGTAGGACTGCATCATATTGCTCACCTTTCATCGGGTACCCCGAGTTTGTAGTGGGTTAAAACCTTCCGCGACACGGCTTCACCGATTAGCGGATTGCGTACAAGTTGTAACTACCACGGAAAACATTTCCGTAAATGAGAGCTTAACACTTCCAGCCCATATTTGCGGGACTTTTTTAACAAAAATCACTTTAAACCCAATAGGCAAGGTGCACATTTGGGTTTTTCCCTTATTAATTTGATTACTTTTGACAGTTATTTGTAAGAAATTTCCTACAAAAAAATCAGAATTGTCTGATTACGTAGCAAAAAAATTAAATATACGATTTCAGGTCCTTTCATCAATTAATAGGAAGCATTAGATGGACCTTAAAAAAGAAGAAAATCCTAAAGATTTCTTGAGTACTCGCGAAACCGCGAAGCATCTTCAAGTATCACTAGGTACCGTCCAAAAGATGGTTGAAACCGGCGAGTTATTGGCTTGGAAAACCCGAGGTGGTCACCGCCGTATTTTGATGTCCTCATTAGAGCAGTTACTGACCAGAAGAAGAATGGGCATCCGCGAGCGCTGCGGTAATCAGTTCCTATTGTTATGTATTTTGCGCAGTGAAGGGAGTCTTCAGTCGATTTGCATTTATGCCATGACACCCTAGAAGCCTTGATGCAATCAGTTTCTTTGTCACCCGATGTGATTTATCTAGACTGGCAGATTACCCCTGTTGAGCAAGTTCATTTGCTTCATTATTTACAGAGAAACTTGCACACCAGACACATCCCTACTTTGGTTGAAACTGGTTTCTTAAAACTGCACCCTCAGGTCTTGCAGATACCGCCTGAAGTGAAAGAATACCCACCCAATAAAGAGCCAAAGATTTTGACGAATTCAATGATCAGGGGTTACAAGAGAGATAAGTTGGTATCAGCCAAGGGTGAAGTGAATTCACTGTATGCCCATAAGATGGAGACCATGATTTTGGACTGCTTGGTACAGAAATGCGAAGAGGCTGGAATGTAAGATCCAGAAACAATATGAGTTCAAATGAATAAAAGGCCTGTTAATCGTTATTAACAGGCCTTTTATTGTTGGGTCTTTAACTAATGATTAATGTATGACTTAATACAAAAATATTAATTTACAGCTTGAATTGCAGATTAAATCGCACCTTAAATAGCAAACTGAGCGCGATTTTGACCTTCGATCCATTTTGGCGCTTTACCGCGGCCAGTCCAGGTTTCGCCGGTGGCTGGATTACGGTATTTAGC